>JBBIPX010000016.1:0-41692 GCA_037442625.1 Desulfobacteraceae bacterium | reverse complement strand
CTGCCCATGCCAAAGGCCATCGAAGCCATGAAGCGGGCATTCGCCCAGCTTTCTTCCCGCAACGCCGATACCCCGCTTCGGGGACGCGTGGCCACGGAAAAAGGCGTAACTCTTTTGATGCCGGCGTATTTACATCAAAGCAGGGAACTGGCCATCAAGATTGTTTCCATTTATGGGGACAACCCGCAGATGGGGCTGCCCACGGTGGCCGGTCTGGTCATGGTGCTGGATCCGCAGACCGGAATGCCCCTGGCATTAATAGAGGGAACCAGCCTGACAGCAATTCGCACCGGAGCTGCCGGCGGCCTTGCCGCCAAGCTTTTGTCCAGAAAGAATGCTGAAACCCTAACGCTGTTCGGCGCGGGGGTACAGGGAAAGTCCCAGGTTCAGGGAGTGATGGCGGTTCGCAGCATCCGTAAGGTGTGCATTGTTGATGCGTCTTTGAACCAGGCAGAGAAACTGGCTGCAGAAATGGCATCCTGGCCTTCCCCACCGGAGATTTCGATCACCCGCAATGCTCGCGAGGCTGTCTCTCAGGCGGATATCGTGATTGCCGCCACGACTTCCTTGACCCCGCTTTTTGACGGAAATGATTTGAGACCAGGAACACATGTCACCGGTGTAGGGTCCTTTACGCCTCAGATGCAGGAAATCGATGCGACAACGGTTCGCAGAGCCCGGGTGGTTGTGGATTCCCGAGAAGCCTGCATGGCTGAGGCCGGAGACCTGATCATTGCCGGCGCGAACATTTCGGCCGAAATCGGTGAAATCGTTAACGGCGTTTTCCCGCCGCGTCAAAATGACCAGGAAATCACGTTTTTTAAAACGGTCGGCGTGGCGGTTCAGGATGCCGCGGCAGCTTCAGCGGCCCTGGCAGAAGCTGTTGAAAAAGGACTGGGTAGCCTGATATCAATGTCCTGATTCCAATTTGCATGCAAGCGGATACCTTTGACAGATCCGCTTGATTCAACGATTATCGACCCGTGAATGTTGACGGCATCGTAAAAAGTCCGGATGCTGCGTTGCGCTGCATCCTTCGTCGTTGCGGCGTACCATAAGTACGCCTCACTCCTCAGGATTTGCGCGCCTTGGCTGCGAACAGGCTTTTTTAATGCCGGTACAAAGCCGTCCGAATTTTGACTTTTTGCGAGGCCATCAACGTTTATCGGGCAATTCCTTTTGGGAGATACCGCCGTCAAGCTCCGGGCTTTGCCGTATCCATGCGGATATCCCGGTCGAATGACAGGCCCTGCCGTTTGCAGGTTCCGCGGAATCCGCCGCCGATTATGACAATACGATATTTTGCTGTTCATACAATCTCCATCTGAGCCTTGGGCGTCAGTTGTTATTCCGATTCCCGAGCACAGATAAATTGGTTGACATTGCAAAAATAAATGTTATTACATTATAACTAATTTATCAAGAATGCGAAAGGCGACGGGAGGGAGGATGACGTTTCCGGATTCGGTGGTAATCGAGGAGCAGGGTCTTCGGGACGGTCTTCAGAGCGAGAAAATCCTTGTGCCCACAGAGAAGAAACTGGCCTTGATCGATGCGATAATCGCCGCTGGCGTCAAACGCATCCAGGTCACCTCCTTTGTAAGCCCGAAGCTGATCCCGCAGATGGCCGATGCCGGGAAGCTGTGCGCAGGTCTTCGGAAGGTGGAGGGCGTGATTTACAGCGCTCTTGTGCTGAATTTGAAAGGGATCGAGCGCGCCGCCGACGCCGGGCTCACGCACGTTGCCGCTTCGATTTCGGCCAGCGACACCCACAGCCGCAAAAACGCCAATGCCTCTCTTGCGGAGGCCCGCCGGCGATTTGCTGAAATGGTGAGGGTCGGCAAACAATTGGGGCTTAGCGTCCGCGGCGGGTTGCAATGTGTTTTCGGCTGCCGCTTTGAGGGCCGCATTGATCCTCAGGTGGTGGCGGATATCGTCGCGGAGCAGCTCGATCAGGGCGTGGACGAAATCGCCCTGGCGGATTCCACCGGAATGGCCGACCCCCGCTCGATTCAGGAAGTCTGCACGAAAATCTCGGAGCTTGCCGGAGACAAAACCATCCTGCTGCACCTCCACGACACCGAGGGCAAGGGACTTGCAAACGCCCTGGCCGCGCTCTCAATCGGCATCACGCATTTCGACACCGCCTTCGGCGGCATGGGCGGCTGCCCGTTCATTAAAGGCGCATCCGGCAACATCGCAACCGAGGACTTCGTCTGCATGCTCTCCCAGATGGGAATCGCCTCCGGCATCGATGTCGACCGGATCGCCGCGATAAGCCGGGAACTCGAGCTGTTTTTCGATAAAACATTTTCAGGCAAAATGCACCGCTTGCTGACGCGGGAAGATATCCAGGTTCTGCGGACATAACCCATGGGCCAGACCGTCGCGGAAAAAATAATTTCAGCTCACGCCGACAGGCCCGTGACTGCCGGCGAGTTTGTAGTCGCCCGCGTGGATGCGGCCATGGCCTCGGATACCACAGCGCCCATGGCCATCCGGGCATTCGCGTCCATGGGCGGCCGCAAGGTTTGGGATCCGAGCCGCACCGTGTTCGTGATCGATCACGCCGCACCGGCGCCTAACGAGAGAATCGCCAACCTGCACAATCTGATGCGGGACTTTTCCCGCCGGCAGAACTGCCGCCTGTTCGAGGCCGGCAGCGGCATCTGCCACCAGCTCATGATCGAGCATGAAATCGCGCGTCCCGGAAGCCTTGTCATCGGCGCCGACTCACATACCTGCACCTACGGCGCCGTGGGGGCCATGGGTATCGGTGTCGGATCCACGGATCTGGCAGCCGTGCTGCTCACCGGCAAAATCTGGCTGCGGGTTCCCCAATCCATTCGGATTGTTGTTGACGGCGCGCTTTGCCCCGGGGTTCGGAGCAAAGACATGATCCTGTCCGTTCTGAGGCGCACGGGCATCGCCGGCGCGACTTACATGGCCATGGAATTCAACGGAAATGCCGTCGAACGGCTTTCATTATCCGAACGCATGACGCTTGCCAACATGACCATCGAGGCCGGGGCCAAAACCGGTTTTGTCCTTCCGCGGGGACTCCGGCTGCCGGAAGATCCGGCACAGATACTTCCGGACCCGGACGCCATCTATACCGAAACGCTCCGCCTGGACGGCGCGGCCATTTTGCCGATGGTCAGCCCGCCGCATTCGCCGGACCAGGGCGTACCGGTGACGCAAGCCGCGGGTATCCGGATCCACTATGCATTCATCGGCACCTGCGCCAACGGCCGACTGGAGGATCTTCAGGCCGCCGCGCGGATCCTGAAAGGCGCCAGGGTTCACCCGCAAACCCGCCTGATCATCGGCCCGGCCTCGCGGCAGGTGTTTCTGGATGCCCTTCGCGACGGCACCGTGGAAGCCTTGACCGCCGCGGGCGCCGTCTTCATCCCGCCCGGCTGCGGCCCCTGCGTCGGCACCCACAACGGGGTGCCGGGCGACATGGAGAACGTGATCTCAACGGGCAACCGCAATTTCAAGGGCCGGATGGGAAATCCCCTGTCAAGCATCTACCTGGCGTCTCCGGAAACGGTGGCGGCCTCCGCCATGCAGGGCTGCATCGCCGACCCGCGAACCTTTGCCCTGGAAAGGGAACCGGCATGAACGAACCCTTGATCCAGGGCAGGGCGCACGTCTACGGCGACAATGTGGATACGGACGCCATTATCGCCGGAAAATACACGAAGACCCTGGATGCCAAAAGTCTGGCACGGCATGTTCTGGAGGACCTGGACCCGGAATTCTCGCGCATTGTACAGCCGGGCGACATTCTGGTGGCTGGAATCAACTTCGGCTGCGGTTCATCGCGCGAGCAGGCGCCCCTGGCGCTGAAAACCGCAGGCGTGGCGGCCGTGGCGGCAAGAAGTTTCGCCCGCATCTTCTTTCGTAACGCCATCAACATCGGACTGCCGGTGTTCGAGCTCCCCTTGGCCGACATCGCCGCGGGCGATGTGCTGAGGATCGACCTGACTTCGGGGAAAATCGAAAATATCACGCGCCGGGCGCTGTACCAGGCCGCCGCCCTGCCGCCGGTCATGACGGCGATTCTGGAGGCGGGCGGGCTGGTCGCATATCTGCGCATGCACGGTGACTACAGCATTATATGATAAGGAGTATCCAGAATGAGTCCGCTTGATAAAAAATTGCCGCTTGAGGGCGTGCGGGTCCTTGCCTTCACCCACGCCGTCATGGGACCTGCCGCCGGCCTCATCCTGGCTGATCTGGGAGCCGAGGTCATCCACATCGAGCCGCCCTCGGGCGATACGACCCGCAAGCTGCGGGGCTTCGGCGTCGGCTATTTCTCCTATTTCAACCGCAACAAAAAGAGCCTGGCGGTCGACCTGAAGGCACCCGAAGGCCGCAAGATCATATTGAAGCTTGTGGAAACCGCGGACATCCTCCTTGAAAATTTCGGCCCTGGCACCATCGAGCGCCTGGGCTACGATTTCGAAACGCTTTCAAAGATCAATCCCGGGCTGATCTATTGCTCCCTCAAAGGCTTTTTGCCCGGGCCCTACGAGAAGCGCGTCGCGATGGACGAGGTCGTCCAGATGATGGGCGGGCTCGCCTACATGACCGGGCCAAGCGGCAGCCCGCTTCGGGCCGGCACCTCCATCGTGGACATCACCGGGGGCATGTTCGGCGCCATGGGCGTCATCCTCGCCCTATATGACCGTGAGCGCACCGGCCGGGGCACATTCGTCAAAAGCTCGCTGTTCGAAACAGTGGCCTTTGTCATGGGTCAGCACATGGCCTACTCGGCCATCATTTGCGAGCCGGTACCGCCGATGCCCGAGCGGGTCAGCGCCTGGTCGATCTATAAACTTTTCAAGACCCTTGATGACGATCAGGTATTCATCGGCATCATCAGCGAGAAGCACTGGCAGCGGTTCTGCGAAGCCTTTGGCCGCAATGACTGGCTGGCGGATGAACGGCTGAAATCCAACAACGCGCGGATCAAGGAACGCGACTGGTTCCTGCCCGAGGTGGAAAAAATGATTAAAACTTATACCAAGCCGGAAGTGATCGCTGTCTGTGACAAGGCGGGCATCTGCTTTGCCCCGATCGCCCGGCCTGAGGACCTCTTCGAGGACCCCCAATTGAACCAGGGTCCCTGCGCGCTGCTGGAAACGCTTTTTCCGTCGGGAATCAAAACCAAAATGCCGCGGCTGCCGATTTTGGTGGGAGACTATGATTTCAAGAAACGCTCGGACCCGCCTGCTCGCATCGGCGCGGACACAGGGGCCATACTGGAATCTCTCGGATACGGCAAGGATGCCATCGCCGCGCTATCGGAAAAAAATATCATCGCCGGCGCCGACTGAACCCCGCTGTCAAGGAAGAAAGGAGACCCCCCCAGCATGCTGAAAAACGACAGCCCACTTAT
Organism: Desulfobacteraceae bacterium; assembly: GCA_037442625.1. Lineage (GTDB taxonomy): Bacteria > Desulfobacterota > Desulfobacteria > Desulfobacterales > Desulfatirhabdiaceae > RAAP-1. The sequence continues at coordinate 36,285 of JBBIPX010000016.1, read as the reverse complement.
TTTGACTGTGGATGATCCGTCCGCCGTGCCATGGGACATTGAAACGGACGTCCTGGTGATCGGGGCCGGCGGGTGCGGGCTTGTGGCGGCGCTGGCTGCGGCGGAAACCGGCGCCGAAATCTTCGTCGTCGAGAAAGAAAAGACCGCCGGCGGGAATACGGCTTTAAGCCAGGCCATGGTTCCGGCCGCCGGAACCATGGCCCAGGCGGCGGCCGGCGTCACGGATTCGGCCGCCCGGATGGCGGCGGACATCCTGAAAAAAAACCATGACGGGAGTGATCCGGAACTGACGCTTCACATTGCGCGGGAATCGGCCCGCTTTATCAACTGGCTCCAGGACAAGGCCGGCATTGAGCTTGAGCTCGTGACCGATTTTCTCTACCCCGGCCATTCCGTCCCCCGCATCCATGCCAACAAAAGCCGGAAAGGCCGGCTCCTGATAACGGAACTGCTTCGGGCAACCGAACGGTTTCCGAACATCACCCTCGCCTACAACGCCCCGGCCGAGCGGCTGGCGGCGCGAACCGCCGACGGCGCCGTATTGGGCGCGGAGGTGCAAATCGCCGGAATCGGCAAAAACCTGGCCCGCGCAAGGCGCACGATTCTTGCCCTGAACGGATTCGGGGCCAACCGCGACCTGCTGGCACGCTATATTCCGGAAATGAGCTCGGCCTATTACTTCGGCCACGAAGGCAATACCGGCGAGGGGATTCTCTGGGGACAGGCACTGGGGGCCCGGATGGAGAACATGGGCGCCTATCAGGCCCACGGCTCCGTGGCCCACCCCCACGGAACCCTGCTGACCTGGGCCGTGATCAGCCTGGGCGGATTTCAGGTGAACCTGTCCGGACAGCGCTTTGTCAACGAGTATCAAGGCTACTCCGAGCATGCCCTCGACGTGCTGCGCCAGGAAGGCAAGGTCGCGGTGGAGATCTTCGATCAGCGCATCTTCGATGCCGTTACGGACTACGAGGATTTCCGGCAGTGCATGCAGATGGGGGCGGTCAGACGTTTCGACGATATCCGCTCCCTTGCCGGGGGCTTCAACCTTTCTCCGGAGAGACTGACCGCAACCTTCGATGCGTTTCAAAAAGCGGCCCGGGGGGAAGAAGCCGACAGCCTGGGCCGCATGGAGTTCGGCTTGCCGCTGACGGCCCCGTTTTACGGCGTTAAGGTCACGGGGGCCCTGTTTCACACCCAGGGCGGCCTCGGTGTTGATTCCCATTCACGGGTGCTTCGTCCCGACGGCGGCAGCATCCCCAATCTTTACGCCGGAGGCGGCACGGCCGCCGGTTTTTCGGGGAAAGCGGGCCCTTCCGGGTATTTATCGGCAAACGGCTTGATGGCGGCGTTGATCCTCGGGATGATCGCCGGAGAAGAGGCCGGCCGATCGCTCGCATCCCCGATCGGATAAACGCTTTGCGCGCCACCAGAAATGGCGATTTTAGAGCATCAACCCTACATCCTTATCTCTTGAAAGGAGGAGAATTCATGACCAGATCGAATCATCCGGAAATTTTGGAAAAGAAACTGTCCCGGCGGGATTTCATAAAGACGACGGTGGTGGCTGCTGCGGCGGTTTCAGCGGGCTCTCTTGGGATTCCCACGCTCCTGAAGGCTCAGCCAAAGGAAATCATTATCGGTCACATTCACCCCCTTTCAGGCTCCCTGGCTTTCGACGGCCAGGAGCTGCAGAACGGACTGATGCTGGCCGTCAAAGAGATCAATGCCGCCGGCGGCATCAAATCCATGGGCGGCGCCAAGCTGAAACTGCTTTCCGCGGACTCCGAAGGCAAACCGGATCTTGCCATCAAGGAGATGGAGCGCCTGGCCGGCGAGGGTGCGGTGGCTGTCCTGGGATGTTACCAGTCCGCCGTGACGGTGGTCGCAACGCAACTGGCTGAAAAACTGAAAGTTCCTTTCGTTGTCTCCGTCGCGGTGGCCGATGAGATCACAGAGCGAGGGTTCAAATACACGTTCCGAGTTCAGCCCAATGCTCTCCAGATGGCCCAGCAGACCATCGGTCACCTTGCCGAAATCGTCAAGGCCTCGGGCGCGACGGTAAAAACAATCGCCTATCTTCATGACGACACCGCCTTTGGACAATCGATCGTCGGCCACGTGGACAAGTTTGCACCCGCCCAGGGGTTTGAAGTGGTAATCAAGGTTCCCTATTCCCCCCGATCACCGGACCTGACCACAGAGGTCGGCAAGATCAAGTCGGCCGGCGCTGACCTGGTGATGGCCACCGGATATTTCGGCGACGGCGTGCGGGCATATAAGACGATGAAAGACCTGCGCGTAAGCGCCAAGGCCATTGTCGGCTGCGCTAACGGTGCCTACAGTCATCCCAAGTTTGTCAAGGAGCTCGGCGATATCACCGAATACGTCATGGACGGCAACTACCAGGCCAACCTGCTGATCCCGCGGACCCAGTCGGCATTTGCCAATTATCTGAAAGACTATAACACGCCCATGGGCACATCGACGGTGTTTGCCTACCAGGGGGTTTATGTCATTGCGGATGCCCTTGAACGATGCAAAACCGAAAACCGCGAGGCACTCCGGGACGCGCTGGCCAAGACAAACCTGTCGGAGCACATCCTGCCCCAGGGACCGATCATCTTCGGGCCGGACGGCCAGAACGTCAACGCCGCCGCAACGATGATGCAGATCCAGAAAGCGGAAATCAAGGTGGTGTGGCCCAAACTTTTCGCCCAGGCCGCTCCTGTTTTTCCCGTTCCGGCCTGATGCGCCGTTTTTCACCGCATAACCAAGGGCCTGGCTGGAGCGGGATCGATAGCCGCCCCCGCCCGGCCGCCATGCCGGGGGTCATCGCGTCATGCTGAGCGCCGATTTCATACTTCAGGCCGTTATCAACGGGATACTGATCGGCGGTGTTTATTCGCTGGTCGCCGTCGGCCTGAACCTTATCTTCGGGGTGATGAAGATCGTCAACTTCGCCCATGGCGCCCTCATGATGCTCGGAATGTACATCGCCTACTGGTCTGCGACATTGTTGTCCATCAATCCGTATCTGTCGATCCTTATCGTCATTCCACTGATGTTCGTTCTGGGAGCCGCCATCCAGAATTTTCTGATCAATCCGATCATCAGCGCTCCCGAACACAACCAGCTTCTTTTGACCCTGGGAGTTTCCCTTTTTCTCGAAAATCTGGCCCTCTTTCTCTGGTCGCCGGACTACCGGGTACTTGCAACGCCCCTTGCCCGGATAAATTACTATATCGGCGATTTGTCGATATCCCTTGTAAGGGTCATGGCCTTCGGCGTATCCATGGCCTGCAGCGCCGCGCTTTTTATCGTTTTGACGCGGACGGACCTTGGAAAAGCCATCCGGGCGGCGAGCGAGGAGCGGGAGGGGGCCATTCTCATGGGAATCAACGTGCGCCGGATATATTTTATCTGCTTTGGTATCGGCGCCGCCTGCGCCGGGGTGGCCGGGGCCACGATCACCCCCTTTTTCCCGGTTTATCCGCATGTGGGGGGGCTCTTTGTGATCACCGCTTTCGTGGTTGTGGTGCTGGGCGGCATGGGCAGCTTCACGGGCGCTTTCGCCGGGGGGCTGATCATCGGGGTTGCGGAGAGCATCGGCGCCATTTTCCTGCCAGGGTCCATGAAGGCCATCGTGTCGTTTTCCATCTTCATCCTGATTCTGCTGTTCAAGCCGACTGGAATTTTCGGAGGTCGACGTGGCTGATCCAGCGGCGGATGCAAAAACACATCTCGGCCGGCGTCTGTCCGGAAGGACCTGGCTCATTCTGGGGGTGATCTTCGCCGGGCTGCATGCCGTGCCCGGCATCGCCCCCGAAATGATCCACAACCTGATCATGATCATGCTCTTCGCCATCATGGGCCAGGGCTGGAACGTGCTCAGCGGTTACGCGGGCCAGTTCTCCTTCGGGCATTCCCTTTTCTTCGGCGTGGGAGCCTATACCTCCAGCCTGCTCTTTGTCAAGCTGGGCATCTCGCCCTGGATCGGGCTGCCGTGCGCCATGCTGGCGGCGGCGGCGGTCGGGCTGATGATCGCCTATCTGAGTTTCCGTTACGGCTTGAGCGGCCCTTTTTTCGCCCTGATCATGCTGGCTTTCGCGGAGATTTTCCATATATCGGTCATGAGCTGGAAATACGCCGGCGGCGCCGGCGGGCTTCTCATTCCGCTTAAGGGAACCGCCCCGCTTCTTTTTCAATTCACGGACAAGGCGCCGTTTTATTTCCTGCTGCTGTGGCTCCTTGCAGCCAGTCTGCTGCTGGTGTGGAAAATGGAAGGCTGGCGCATGGGGCTTTACTTCCAGGCCATCCGCGAAAACGAGGATGCCGCAGAAGCGCTCGGCATCGACTCCCTCGGATTCAAGATGCGGGCCATGGCGATCAGCGCCGCCATGACCGCCCTCGGGGGCGTCATCTACGCCCAGTATCTGCTCTTCATTGATCCGGACAGCACTTTCGCCACCGTCAACTCTGTGGAGATCATGCTGCGGCCGATCATCGGAGGCCCGGGCACCGTTCTGGGCCCGCTTCTGGGCTCCCTCATACTGACGCCTCTGTCCGAGATCACCCGCAGTGCTTTCCAGTCCTACTCGGGTGTCTACATGATGTTCTACGGCGGCATGCTGGTGGTGGTGGTTCTGTTTCTCCCGGATGGTCTGATGGGTCTTTTCCGGAGAATCGCACGCTATCGCAAAAAGGATCGGGGATGACAAATTCCGGAACGATTCTCAGCCTGACCGATGTCACCAAGTCCTTCCGGGGCGTGATGGCGGTCTGTTCGGTATCGCTGGATGTTCGCGAAAGCGAGATTCTGGGGGTGATCGGACCCAACGGCGCCGGGAAAACAACCCTTTTCAATCTCATTTCCGGATTTCTGTCTCCGGACAAAGGCACCATTTTCTTTGAAGGCCACAGCCTGGCAGGCCTCAAACCCAACCGGATCTGCCGGCTGGGGCTGTCGAGAACGTTTCAGATCGTAAAGCCGTTCGGCCATCTGAGCGTTCTGGAAAACGTGGCCGTGGGGGCCTTCAACCGGGCTGCCTGCGCCGCGGAGGCCGAGGAAAAGGCATGGTCCGTATTGAAGTTCATCGGATTGGACCACAAGGCCCTGAGCCCCGCCTTCAGCCTGACCACACCGGACCGCAAGCGGCTGGAGCTCGGGCGGGCGCTGGCCTGCTCTCCCAGGCTGCTGCTCCTGGACGAGGTCATGGCGGGGCTCAACCCGCGTGAAAAGGAGAACGTGAGCGAACTAGTACGCAACATCCGCGCTTCCGGAGTTGCCGTGCTGATCATCGAGCATGCCATGCGCGTGATCATGGGACTTTCCGACCGGATCTGCGTGCTGAACTACGGCCAGTGCATCGCAACGGGTGACACAGCCTCGGTCTGCTCCGACCCGAAAGTGATCACCGCCTATATTGGAGAGGGCATGAACCCGGGGAAATCGCCATGCTGACCGTCGATCGGCTCGAAGCCGGCTATGCGCCCGTTCTAATTTTGCAGCAGCTCAGCTTTGATATCCGCGAAAATGAAATCGTCTCGCTGCTCGGGGGAAACGGAGCCGGCAAGACAACCACGGTCAGGGCATTGAGCGGACTCATCCCGATCCAGTCGGGCCGTATCGCTCTTGACGGACGCGACATCACCGCCCTGCCCGCCCATGAGCGGGTTGCGGCCGGTCTGGTTCAGGTGCCGGAAGGCCGCAAGGTGTTTCCTTCCCTGTCCGTGCTGGAGAATCTCGAGCTCGGCTCTTATCTGCCGCGGCCCAAAAACCGGCGACGGAAGTCCCTGGAGCGGGTCATGGAATTGTTTCCGATCCTGAAGGATCGCCGCAATCAGGCCGCTGGCACGATGTCCGGCGGCGAGCAGCAGATGCTGGCACTGGCCCGGGGCCTGATGTCCCTGCCCCGGCTTCTTGTTCTGGACGAACCGTCCCTGGGACTTGCGCCACTGGTGGTCGCGGAGATATTCAAGGCTGTCCTCGGCATCCGAAAGGAAGGGGTGACGATTTTGCTGGTTGAGCAAAATGTGCCCCAGGCACTGGCCATCTCTGATCGCGCGTTCGTCTTGGAAGACGGGCGAATCGCTTTCAGCGGTTCAGGCCTTGAGCTGTTGAACGATGACCGCATCCAACGGGTCTATCTGGGAATGGAGGAATCTATCAGCAATGAGTGATTATCTGAGCAAGCTGGCCGCGTTTGCCGCCGACCTTCGGTTTGAGGACCTGCCGGTGGAAGTGGTGGCCCATAGCAAGCTGGCTATTGCAGATACCCTGGCCGTCATCGCCGCCGGCTCCCGGGAAGAAGAAATCCGGCAGTTGACGCACAGGCTGGCGGGTTGCGGCGGCGGCCCGGCAACCCTGCTGGGCAGCGGCGCTAAGACCGGCGTGCTCCACGCCGCCCTGATCAACGGCACAGCCGGCACCTTCCTAGAGCTTGACGAGGGCAACCAGTTCGGCCGCGGGCACCCTGCGATTCACGTACTTCCCGCCGTTCTGGCAGTGGCCGAGGAAGGCCGCCTTTCCGGCCGCGACCTGATCCTTGCGACCGTAATCGGGTATGAAGTCGGCACGCGCATCGGCATTGCCTCCAGGATCCGCATGTCGATGCACCCTCATGGCACCTGGGGCACGGTGGGTGCGGCCGTTGCGGTCGGCAAGCTTTTTGGATACGCGGCTCCTCGCTTTCGCGAAGCAATCAACCTGGCCTCCTGTCTGGCGCTTGCCACCAGCCGCAAGACCATGCTGCAGGGGGCCACGGTGCGAAACACCTACGCCGGCATCAGCAACCATATGGGCGTACTGGCGCACCACCTCGTCTCATCGGGCTTCACGGGCGAGGCCGACGGCCTGGCCACTGTTTACGGCTCGGTGATCTCCGAGAGCTTCGACACCGCCGAAATGATGTCGGAACTGGGAGAGCGATTCGAAATCGCCCGCAACTATTTCAAGAAACACGCTTGCTGTCGTTATAACCACGCCAGTCTGGACGCCCTGCTGAATATCATGGCCCGCTTTCCCTCAGGCCGCCCGGACCCGGCGCTGGTGGTCGACATCCAGGTCAGCACCTATTCACTCGCCGCCCAGCTCTGTGACCAGAGCCCTCGAAACATGCTGGCAGCCAAATTTTCGATCCCCTTTGCCATGGCGACCACCCTGATCCACGGTCACGCGGGCGTTGCAAGTTTTGCATCCGCAGCCGTGAAGGATGCGGCCGTGCAGGCGCTGTCCCTGAAAGTACGCGTCACCGAAGACCCGGCGCTGACCGCCATGATGCCGGCCCGGCGGCCCGCGCGCGTCCGATTGACGTTGATCGACGGCACGGTTCTGGAGGCGCAGGCCCTGGTCAATAAGGGGGATCTGGAGGACCCCTATTCGAAAGCCGAACTGAAGGACAAGTATCTCGATCTCTCTGCGCCCGTCTGGGGCGAGAAAGCGGCCCGCGCCGTTTATGAAATGATCGGGGAGATGGAGCATCTGCCGGATGTGAACCATCTGACGGCCCTGATACAAAACAACCGGCAACACGGCTGAAGCATTGGCCTTTGGAGGCCGCCCGAAAGGATCCCTTGAACCCTTTTTTAAACCGGCAGGCGCCATGAAAGCCGCGGCAATCTGGGACGACATCCTGACCGATACCGACCGGGAAGTTATTTGCCGCGCGGGCTACGGCCAGCCGCGCGGACTGGAGAATCGTCCGGTGCTGATGGTCATAGATCCCCAGTACAATTACTGCGGCGCGAACCGTCCGATTCTCGACCAGATCCGAGAATGGCCCTCCGGAGCGGGGGAGTCCGCCTGGCGGGCCGTGCCCAATATCCGCCGCGTGCTTTCCGCGGCCCGTCAGGCACGGATTCCCGTGATCTTTACCCGTCAGATACAGAAAACCCTGGATTTCGACGGATTCGCGGCCAAGGCAAACCGCGACGGAGCCAATTACATAGAAGGGGCCAAGGGTACGCGCATCATCCCTGAGCTTGCTCCGCTGCCCGGAGAGCTGGTGGTGGACAAGGGGTATGCCAGCGCCTTTTATGGCACACCGCTATTAAGCCTCCTGGTCAAGCTGAAGGCGGACACACTGATTGTCACCGGCGGCACCACCAGCGGCTGCGTCCGGGCACTTTGCGTTGATGCCGTTTCCCGGAATTTCAACGTCGGTGTTGTGGCGGATGCTGTATTCGACCGGATCAGTGCGTCGCACAAGGCCGCGCTGCTGGACCTCTGGATGAAGTATTGCGATCTGCTCACAACGGAAGAGGCCGTCCGCTATCTGGAAAAGATGGCGCCATCCGACACTGCGGCCGCTGCATCCTCTTCAGCGGCGGGATTGCGGACCGGATAACCCTACCGTTGCTACCACAGGTTTTTTGGGCATTGCAACCTATTTGAGTCCGTTCATGCGCGAGTTCACCGCGAAATATGGATGTGTATCCACTTTTTCAGTCCAACCGGCATAATGGACTTTCACCTGGGCCTTGAGCACATCCATCGCCCGAGCCATGGCCTCCTGCTGTTCTGTCCGCGGCCTTGAAGCCGCTTCGGCCAGCCGGGAAGCGATCGCATCCTCATCGACGGTTAAAACCCGGCCATCCTGCACCACGATTTTACCGTCCACCACCACCGTATGCACGTGCCGCCCGGTGGCCCGATACATCATCACATCAATGGGGTCCTGGGAGGGATCGACAAAGGGATGGCAGATCGCGCGATAATTCATCAGGACGATGTCTGCCAGGGCGCCGAGTTTGAGCTGGCCAAGGCTATCGCCGTATCCCAGCAACCGCGCGTTGGTTTCGGTGGCCATCCGAAACACCTGCCTGGCGGTCAGGCAGGGAGAATCCAGCTCAAGGGAAGGCAGGCGGTGAAGGAGATAACACACCTTCATCTCCTGGATCAGGTCGTCGTCGTCATTGATGGATTTTCCGTCCAGTCCCAAGCCAACTTTCACCCCGTCTTTGAGCATGTGAAAAACGGGCGAGATCCCGTTGCGCACCCGCAGGTTGCAGGAGGGATGGTGGGTAACCCCGGTTTCGGTTTCGGCCAGTATCCGGATGTCGTCCTGAGTGGGCCAGACGCAGTGGCCGATCACCGTCCGCGGACCAAGGAATCCGATATCGCGCATATGCCGGATCAGGGTCTTTCCCAGCGCCTTCAGCCCATAGATTTTTTGATAAACGGACTGAACCGCATGCACGTGAATGGGGGCGCCTAACCGGTCGGATGCAACCCGGACCTCCTTGAGCAACGCATCCGTACACCACTGGGGCGCCAGCGGGCCGAAGCCGATCCGCGTCATATCCGAGTCGTACGCACGATGCAGCGCGCTGACTGCCGAAACAAAGTTCGCAGCATCGAGGGATCCCGCCGGCAGCGGCGAAGTCAACACCCGGCGCAGATCCTCCGGGAGCCGTTCAATGAATGCCTGGTTATCCCCGTAGATAAAGGGGTTCTGGTTGCGAACCGCCGGGTTGAACTGAACCCGCTGGCCCGCATCCCGGTATGCCTGCACTCCCTCTGCGAACTCCTGCTCAAACCCGGCGGGATTTTGCAGCAAATGGTTGTGCATGCTGGTGGTAACCCCGGATTTCAGCAGCCGGACGGCCGAAAAGCACAGGTCATCGTAAACCGCCAGCGGCACGTACTTGCGGGTATCGAACAACCACGATTCCAGCGTATTATCAAGACCGCCGCGCTGAAAATCCGTAAGCCCCCGTCCATGGCCGTGGCCGTTGATCAGCCCCGGAATCATCAGGTCGTCATCCCCGCCGATCGTAACCGTGTGCGGAAAACGGCGCGAGAGTTCCGCGTAGGTTCCCACTGCGGCAACCGTATTGCCGGATACGGCCACTGCACCGTTTAAAACCGGCGCCTGGTCATGGGCGCAGACCATTGAACCCGAACGGACAATCAGCGTGACATCTGTCATGGCATTTTTCCTCCTTGGCTCGTGCCGTCTTTTCAGTAAAACCACTGCTTCGGTTTACACAACCCCCCATCTGGAGACGGCATTGGTTTTTTCCCGCTTCAATTTCATGCCGAAGGCGTATTTGTCGGCCCGGTAAAGGGAAACCACGTATTCTATCGGACGGAGTTTGACATCGTAGACGGTGCGCTCGGATCGCAGCAGCGGGTCCCCCACGCGGATTTCAAGCAGGGCGGCAATTTCAGGATCGGCAATGGAAGCCTGAACCGACTGGTAGGCCTCGGACAGATGATAGCCGAGATCCTCTTCAAGGATCATCAGCATGGGCTTGGTCTTGACGATTTCCATCCGGATCTTTTCACCGACCGCGGGCGGCAGGTAGTTGAGGACATGTGAAAAGGGGGCGCCTTCAATGCGCCGCGTTTTTTCAATGCGAAGCACCTTTCCGCTTTCCAGTTGCAGGCGCTTTCGGATGCGCTCCGGAGGATCTATCCACGCCCAGCTCAGCACCTGGGTGCTGGTGCGAAGCCCCATGAGTATCAGATCTTCGATCGTTCCGGTGAACCGCGAAAGCTCGATCCCCTGGATTTCTTTCGACACGAAGGTGCCCTTGCCCCGCAGCCGCACCACCAGGCATTCCTGTTCCAGGGAGGCCAGCGCCTGCCGGACGGTGATACGGCTGACGCCGTACTCCTCGGCGATGGCATCCTCGCTCGGCAGCGGCGCCTCCGGTGCATAGTCGCCCGAAATGATCTTTTTCCTTAAAATGGTCTCCAACTGGTAGTAAAGCGGTATCGCCTTGTCCCTGCGCATGCCCTTGTCGTTTTTTTTCATCGTCGCGCGGACCATGGACGGACTTCCCTATCGATTGTAATGCAGTTTAACGGGGCGCTTGATGTACTGGCCCGCTCCCGGTTTGCCGACCACCCGGCCCCGGTCGAAGATCACCCGGCCCCGCAGCACCGTTGTTTCAGCCCAGCCCTTCAATTTCATGCCGAGCTCCGGGCTGAACTCCTGCGCCGTATAAAGCCGATCGAGCGTCACCTCCTTTTCGGTGTCGATATCGACAATGGCGAAATCCGCGTCGCTTCCGACCATCATGGCGCCCTTTTTGGGGTAGAGGTTGTGGGCGATGGCCGGGTTGGCCGAACTCAGCTCGGCAATCCGATGCAGCGGCAGGCCCCGCTTGTGATATCCCTCCGTCACCAGAACCGGGAACATGAGGGAAGTCCCCCCGAACCCCGGCAGGGAGGTCCACAGGTCTCCCTGCTTCTTCTCCAGCGTGGCGCAGGCATGATCGCTCACGACCGTGCGGATCGTACCGTTCAGGACCGCCTGCCAGAGAAATTCGACATCCTCCGCGCTTCGCAGCGGCGGATTGACCTTGGCTTTCTGGCTCAGGGGCATGTCGTTGGAAAGCCCGAGGTGGTGAAGGGTCCCCTCCAGCAGGAACGGAATCTTCCCGTAGCGTGCCGTCACGTCAAGACCGGCCTCGACCGCCTTTCGGCTGCTCAGATGCAGGAGGTTAACCGGGCAGTTCGTGTACTTGGCAATGACGGCCACCTCGTTGATGGCCAGTTCCTCCTGCCACGGCGGACGGGCGCTGGAATAATCCTTCATCGGGTTGCCGCTGGGATTGGACCTGACCTCCGCCTGGGTGGCCCGGATGATCTCCGGGTTCTCGCAGTGGACACTCAAACTGATCGGCCCGTAATCCTTGTAAATCTGATGGACGCGGCCGACTTCCTTCATGAACTTGTACAGGAACCCCAGATCCACCGGATTGTCGATCATGAGGTAGTTTGTCGCCTCGGGAGTGGCCCCCGCCAATGTCAGAAGTTTGTAAAACATGTAGTACTTGAACGTCGAGACCCCGCCCTCCCTGACCAGCCATTCGACCTCATCGATGTGCGCGTCGGTGAACAGCGCCAGATGAAATCCGAAATCCGTCAGGAAGGATGTCCTGGAGAGTGCGATCAATTCCGGCAGGATTTCCCTGTAAGGACCCATTTTGTTCAGATAGTCCCGGCCGGTGCGGAAATAGCTTAGAATCGTGGTGACGCCGCCCGATGCCGAGGACGTGGATTCGCTTACGGCGTCTTCCGCGAACGGCCGGTAGATTCCCACGTGGTAGTGTGAGTCCACGGCCCCCGGAAACACGTATCTTGCCGAGGCGTCGATCACCGCCTTGACGCCAGCCGTATCAATGTCACTCTCGATCGCCGTTATCTTCTCGCCGATGACGCCGATATCGGCCTTCAGGACGCCGACGTACGGCACCACGATGTTTCCGCCCTTAATCACCAAATCATAAATTCGCATGCGCTTGCCTCCTTTTTGAATACCCATATGGCCGGTCACTGGTAGTTGTGCTAATGTTATAATCTATAGTCACAAATATCAGTTGAATTATTGAATATCAACACCGATTGTCGATGAATTGCATAAATGGGCGGAAAAACGGTTCCGGTTCCGGTCTCCCGGGATGACACCGGAGAAGGATCGATATTTCATATGATATAAGATTGATGGCTTCGCAAAAAGTCCGGATACTTCGTTGCACTTCATCCTTCGTCATTGCGGCGTACCATAAGTACGCATCATTCCTCAGGATTCGTGCGCCTCGTCTGCGAACTTTTTACTTTGCCATCACAATTTTGACTTTTTGCGAGTTCATCAAGATTGATGCGATGCGGATGCCAGGAAAGGGATTTCAGGAAATTACACTTTGCATGTACTGAATACGGGTGCAATCATCCGCGCTTGACCACCACCAGGGTGATATCGTCGGCCTGAATCGATGTCTGCCGGAAATCGGAGATTGCGGAAAATACAGCATCCATCATCTCGCCGGCGGAAGCCCCGCGATATTGCCGGATAATCCGGCGGAGCCTTTCTTTTCCGAACCGCTCTCCGGAAGGATTTTCAGTTTCCCAGATGCCGTCCGTGCCGATCAGGATGATCTGGCCGCCGGTGCATCCGGCTTCCCGATACGCCTGATATTGCCACGCATCATCAACACCCAGGGCCATGCCTGTTCCATCCAGTTCCCGGAAGCTGTCTGAAACCGGATCGTAAACCTCCGCCGCATCATGGCCGGCCCTGACCCACTCTATCCATTTGTCCCGGCAGTCCATCACCATGACAAACAGCGTCATGAAGTTGCCGCTCAGGGCCGTATCCGCGCACAGCAGGCGGTTGACATCCCCAACGATCTCGGAAAGGGTTCCGGGCCGGATGATCCGGCTGCGAAGGAGCGCCCGGGTTGTTGTCATCAATAGCGCGGATGAAATGCCGTGATCCGCCACATCTCCCACCGCAATGCCGATCCGGCTTTCCCCAAGCTCCGGAAATTGCAGAAAGTCGAAATAATCTCCGCCGGTGTCATCGCAGTACAGGCTTTTTCCCGCAATATCCAGTCCATAAAATTGGACGGACCGCTGCGGCAGCAGATTCTGCTGGACTTCCCTTGCCAGATCCAGGGATTCTTTAAGACGCATCCGCTCTTCGAGTTGACGCGCCATGTTGTTGAAACTTGCGGTAAGCTCCCCCACTTCATCCCTGCTCCTGACCGGAATGGGCCGGCTGAAATCGCCGCCGGCCAGTTTGCCTGCGGCAACGGAAACTTCCTTGATGGCGGCCACGGTTTTGCCCGTTACCCATCGAATCAGCAGGAGGATGCACAGAACCGAGGTCAGTCCGCTGATCAGATAATAGTTCCGAAAGGAGATCATGGGCGAGAGGATGTCCTTGGCAGGCGCAATCATAACAAGGGTCCAGGGGGCTTCCTTGAGTCTGTAGAACCCGATGACTTCGGAAATGGGAAAACCGGAACCAAATACAATGCCGCTCGGTTTTTCTTTTAACGCTTCAAAGGCCTGCTGCTCGATCGGATCTCCGGCTTCGCCAAGCTGCCGCCGGCCCTCGGGCGCCGTCGCCGCGAGAATCCGGCCGTTTAGATCCACCAGAAACGCCTCATTGCTCTGCCACCAGCCGGAGGATTTTACGGTCTCAATCAGATAATCAAACGGCATGACCGCTTCCAGGGAGCCGATCGTTTCTTTGGCATTGTTTTTAAGATCGGAAATGAGGGATACGGTCAATCCCGCATCGCAGGTGACCTGGCAGGAGGGAGAGACATCGATGCGAATGGATTCTTGGCCTGCGCCATGCATGCCCGTATGGGACGATTCCGGAAAGAGCTGGGACGCAGGACCGGCGTAATCCGGAACGGGGGCTGAAGAAGGCCCGGATTTTCGAACCCTGTCAAGGGTAACCCGGATGACGCCGTCAACTGCCTTGAGCTGCTCAATGATATCGTCCTGAACCCATCCGGCGTATGGTTTGCTGAAAGTTCGCCGGTACAAATCAAGCCAGATTTTCGGCATGGCAAGGCGCATGTCCACCTGATGCGCCGCACGCTCAAGCCGAAGCATGGCGGCCTCTCCCCACTGATCCAGAAGCTTTGTGCGGGCATAGAAAAAACCCGCGGCTCCCATCGACAGCAGCAATGCGGCTACGGGAAGCAGCACAAAAAACGAGAGCCTCCGCTGAAGCGTTCCGGGCGTCAACAGCATGGCTTCTCTCCGTTCCACTCGATGAGGAGTTTCTGTTTTTTGGCGGTATTACAGGCCTTGCAGACGGCCGTCACATTCCCCTTGGTGGATTTCCCGCCGCGGGAAAGCGGCACGATGTGGTCCATCGTCAATTCACCCGCGGGAGTCGGCTGTTCGCAATAGCCGCAGACGCCCTTGGCGCACTGGCGTTTCCACCACTGGGAGGCGCGAAGCTCCCTGGCCTTGCGGCGTTCCCGCTCGATATCCTCGTTTTCCAAATTCCATTCAAAAGGTTTCATCGCAGCTTCTGATCCGCAATCCATCTTCGAATCTGCTCTGTCAGCAGGGTGTAATAGGCTTCGGATCCCCCGATTCCCCGGCGGCCGAAAAAATAATTGATTTCAAGAAACAGCGGCGCAGCCGGGTTATCTTCCAAAGAAAACAGAATGTCAAATCCGGCCAGGTTGATGCGCGTTTTGTTGCAAAATTCGAGAACCGCCCCGACCGCCGTCTCCTGAAGCCCGGGATCCGAGTCCCGGTCCATTCGTGCGCCCTTTGACAGACTGGTGTAAAAACATCCAGGCCCGTCATGGGTCCGCCAGTAGGAAAGGGTTTTTTGATACATCACCACAACCCGCAACGACCTGCACCCGGAAGGGATATAGCGCTGAATCATAAAACCGTACTGGCCGCTAGCCTCAAAGGCCTTGACCTGCGCAAGGCGGCGCGCCAGATCATCCGCGGATAGGATCAGGTGAACATTATCGCCCTCCCCGCCCCAATCCATCTTCAGCACAAACGGGCATGCAGGGGGAAATCCGTCGTTATGGCCACGGAACGCCGCGTAATCCTCGAAACGCTCGAACGTCCATGTTTGCGGATGGCATGCGCCGGTTTCCAGAAACAGCCTTGCCTGCCCCAGCTTGCCGGGGTAGGCAAACCTTGCCGCATAATCCGGGAAAAACCGGGCGCAGTTCCGGCTGACCATCCGGTAAAGTTCCCTTGAGCAGCCTTGCGACAGAACCACGGCATCCGCGGATCGAATCCGCAGCAGGTCGCTTTCGTCCGGAAGCCTTCCGGCGCAGAGCCGGTTCTCATCGGCTTCAAAGCAGGGGTGATAAGAAAGAATCATCCGTAACCGAACCTGGACAGAAGGCGGGTGTCTTTGCTCCAGTTTTTTTCAACCCGCACATAGAGTTTCAGAAACACCTTCCGGCCCAGAAGTCTCTCGATTTCCTTGCGGGCATCCTCCCCGATGCGCCCGAGTTTGCTTCCCTGTCTGCCGATGAGAATGCCTTTCTGGGAATTCCGCTCCACGTGGATGGTTGCGTGAATGCGGGTTAGATCCGCATTTTCGGCGTCTTCCTTGAACAAATCCACGGTTACGGCAACCGAATAGGGAATTTCCGCTCCGGTCTGACGGAACACTTTTTCACGGACAATTTCTCCGGCCAGAAACCGGACGGAAAGATCCGTCAGATTCTCTTCCGGGAAAAACGCGGGGCCTTGCGGAAGCGCCTCCGACAATGCCTGAACGAGGGCATCCACCTGCTCGCCGGTTTGGGCGGATACGGGGACAACGGCCTTGAACGGATATGCGGCCGACCAGTCGGCGATCAGGGACAAAAGAGACGGCCGGGCGATGAGATCGATCTTGTTCAGGGCCAGGATGACCGGGCAGTTCCGGGCGCGCAGGGCGGTTTTCATCATGGCCTCGGATTCCGGATCGGCGTCCGAGGCATCCACCACCAGCAGCAGAACATCCGCGTCAGTGATCACCGAAAGCGCGGTTTCAACGATACGGGTGTTCAGCGGGTTTTTGGCCGTATGAATCCCCGGAGTATCGATAAAAACGAGCTGGGAGCCCGGACGGTTCACGATCGCCTGAATCCGGTTGCGGGTGGTCTGGGGTTTTTTGGAAGTGATGGATATTTTCTGCCCGATCATGCGATTGAGAAGCGTGGACTTCCCGACATTGGGCGGGCCGACAATTCCGATAAAGCCGGACCTGAATCCTTCCTCAGAGGGTTGCTGCATCGCATATCCTTTCAATGGTATCCCAGATCCGTTCTTTTCCGGTCCGGGTTTTGGCCGAAAATAAAATGATCTGATCCCCGGGAATGCCCGTGGTTGCGGAGACAAGGGTTAATTGCCGGGTCTGCTCGGATGGTTTCAGTTTATCGGTTTTTGTCAAAACGGGTATGGCCGGAATCTGGTGGTGTCCCAGCCAGTGGATCAGATACAGGTCTTTTTCATCCGGAACCCGGCGGATGTCCATGATCATGACAACGGCCCTTAGCGTGGGCCGCCCGGACAGATAGGTTTCGATCATGGGCTTCCAGCTTTTTTGAATGGCGGCCGGAACTTTGGCGTACCCGTATCCGGGAAGATCCACAAACGTCAGGCCGGCGTTGATATCAAAAAAATTGATCAACTGGGTTCTGCCGGGCGTCGTGCTGGTCTTTACCAAGCGCTTTCGATTGACCAGAACGTTGATGAGCGAGGATTTGCCCACATTTGATTTGCCGGCGAATGCAATTTCCGGAAAGTTCACCGGCGGGTACTGCGAGGGCCGGGTTGCGCTGGTGATAAATTCAGCGGACAGGATTTTCATAGGGATCCGGATTCAAAGGTTGAAATGGTTGAGAAGGTTGAAATGGTTGAGAATGGTTGAGAATGGTTGAAAGGCAACGCAGCATCAACCACCCTAATCTTTATCAACATTCTCATCTTTCTCAACCTTCTCATCTTTCTCATCTTTCTCATCTTTCTCAACTTTCTCAACCTTCTCAACCTGTTTTTCAGCTTCTTGTTTTCAGATAAGCCTCCATGCGGTTCATCCCTTCGGTGATGTTTTCCAGGGAATTGGCGTAGGAAAACCGCAGATACCCCTCGCCGTTCTTTCCGAAATCAATGCCGGGCGCAACACCGACACAGGCTTTTTCCAGAATTTCAAAGGCGAGCTGATACGAATCCATGGAAATGTGACGGGCGTTGGCAAACACGTAAAAAGCGCCGGTCGGCGCCACCGTGATGCCAAGGCCCATTTCCCGCAGCCGCTTGATCATGAATTTGCGGCGCTCGTCATAAATCCGCTTCATGGCGGCCACATCTTCGCCGGCGTATTTGAGGGCCGCGATCCCCGCCTTTTGCACCATGGAATTGGCGGAGATGAAAAAATTCTGATGGATTTTCTGAAGGGCCCGCATGTATGCTTTGGGCGCAATCACATACCCCAGCCGAAGGCCCGTCATGGCATAGAGTTTTGAAAACCCGTTCAGCACAAAGGCGTTATCCGTAAATTCCAGAATGGAGTGCTCTTTTCCTTCATACACCAGCCCGTGATAGATTTCATCCGATACGATGCAGGGAGAAATTTCAGCGATTTTTTTCATCCGCTCTGCCGAAAGCAGGTTTCCCGTGGGGTTGGACGGGGAATTGATAAACACGGCCCGGGTTCTTTCGGTGATTTTTTCCCGGATCGCTTCGGGCCGGTACTGGAATCCGTCTTCTTCATAGACCGGGACCCGGACCGGAACGCCCTGGACGAACTGGATGAAATTGGGGTAGCAGGCGTAATGGGGATCGGAGATGATCACCTCGTCCCCGGCCTCCAGAAGGGCCGAAAACACCATGAACATGACAGGGGACGTGCCGGAGGATACCAGAATCCGATCCGGGTCCACCTTCACCCGGTAGGTGGCGTCATAATACTCGCTGATGGCCTCCCGAAGCTCCAGGAGCCCGAGGCTGTGGGTGTAGTGGGTAAATCCGTCATTGAGCGCCCTGCAGGCGGCTTCCTTGACGCATTCAGGGGCGTTGAAATCCGGCTCCCCGACCTCGAGATGGATGATGTGCCGGCCCCGGCATTCCATCTCGCAGGCTTTTTCAAGGACATCCATCACGATAAACGATGTCATTTCCTGGGTACGTTTTGAAATCATGGGTCTACGGCTTTCCTTGTCATCGAATGTTACTGCGTTGCGGATGAATTTTCCAGAAGCTGGATGCGGTTCATATAGCTTTCGATCCGCTCCACGGCTTCTTTTTCGGATGAGACATATTTGACGGACTCCCGGAACCGGCCGCTGTCGGGAAGCCCCCGGACAAACCATCCCAGCCGGCTTCGCATCATGGGACACGCCGGTTTCTCGCCAAGGTGATGCACGGACGCTTTTACATATCGTATCATTATCTCACGGCGTCTGGCAATATTTACCGAGGGGACTTGCACGGAATTCAGACAGGCGTCGATCTGGGAAAAAATCCAGGGGTTTCCCATTGCGTGCCTGCCCACCATGACCGCATCGCACCCGGTCCGCGCAAACATGGCGGCCGCGGCCTCCGGCGAGGTGATATCCCCGTTTCCGATGACGGGTATGGAAATTGACTGTTTTACCGCGGCGATGACGGACCAGTCCGCGGTTCCCTGAAACATCTGCTGGACGGTCCGGGGATGAACGGCAACGGCGTCCGCGCCGGTGCTCTCGGCCATTCTGGCCAAGTCCAGGGCCTGGCGGCCGGATTTGTCCCACCCGGTCCGGATCTTGATGGTCAGCGGAATGCGGACGGCGCTTCGGACCGCGCGGAGAATGGCCTCCGCCTTGAAAACATCCCGCATCAGGGCCGCGCCGGAGCCGGTTTTCAGCACTTTTTTGACCGGGCACCCGAAATTGACATCCAGGATATCGGCCCCGGATGCCTCGACAATGGCCGCCGCCTCGGCCATCATGAACGGATCGGAGCCGAAGATCTGGACGGAAAGCGGTTTTTCCTCCGCAAGGCTTTTCAGCAGGGTATGGGTTTTTCCGGAGCGATAGACCAGTCCGTTTGAGCTGATCATCTCCGAGCAGACCAGCCCGCAGCCGTTTTCTTTGGCGAGCAGTCGAAACGGCAGGTTGGTGACGCCGGCAAGGGGCGCCAGCACCGTGGGGCTTAACAGTGTGACAGGGCCGATTTTCATATCATCCGCCTTTGATGCATCCATCCCAAAAAAAGACGCGCCGGAAAAAAGCGGCGCATCATGCCGATTTCAGTGGCATTCACCACGCAAATAGGTCAAAATCAGTTGACGATAAAAACAGCCATTTATTCTTTCACCTTAAAAAAAATCGCAAGCCGGCATTGAAATTAAGCAAAAATATCCTTAAGTCAACGGCGCTGAGCTTGCCCGGGAATTGACGTTATGCCAAATACAAGCGTATCCGTGGAATTCAGGCAGAAAATCCTGGACTGCCTTCATGGCTGGGAAAGCATTTCACCCACCCGCGAATCCTACCTGAACGCAGCAGGGGAATTGACGGCTTGGCGAACGGATCGCGGCCACCCCGGACTCTGGTCCGATCCGCCGCTCATGATGACGGCGACCATCGACGACGGCTGGGGCCATG
Organism: Desulfobacteraceae bacterium; assembly: GCA_037442625.1. Taxonomy (GTDB): domain Bacteria; phylum Desulfobacterota; class Desulfobacteria; order Desulfobacterales; family Desulfatirhabdiaceae; genus RAAP-1. The sequence continues at coordinate 16,410 of JBBIPX010000016.1, read as the reverse complement.
GCCTTGAAGTGATCGAAAAACTGGCGCAGGCGGCCGGGATGAGAATCCATTCCCTTGGCCTGCTTCAGCCTCCGGACGCCATTGTCAGGGCCTGCCTGGAGCTGAATCCCCGGCTTCTTGGCCTGACGGTTCTGCAGCTTGACTCGGACGAGCTGGTTGCGGACATTGTCCGCGGGCTGCCGTCATCGACCCTTCTGGTTGCCGGTGGTCCGGCTTTTCAGTATGACGCGGACTTTGCCCGGCGCACCGGAACCCGCGTGGTGGTGAAAAACGGCGCCGCGTTTTTGCGGTTTCTGGTGTCTTCATTCGTTCCATGAAAACAGGGCGGCCCCCAGGACAAGGCACACCGCCGTCATTGCCGAGAGAATCACGATCTCCGGCATGACATCGGTGAGGCCGGCCCCGTCGTTCATGATTTTTCGCACCGCCGTCAGCAGATGGGTCAGGGGAAAGGTGGCGGCAATCCATTTGACCCATTGGGGAGCGCCTTCAATGGAAAACCAGACCCCGGACAAAAACATCATGGGCCAGGAGATGAAATTCAAAACGCCGCTGGTGAATTCCTCGCTGGTCCCCCGCGATGCCAGAACAAGCCCCATGGCGGTCAGGCTGAGGCATCCCAGGAAAAAGACCACGAAGAGATCAAAATAAGAGCCCGCCACCTCAAAAGACAACAGGATATCGCATCCGGCCCAGACGATGATCAGGGTGAACATGAGAAGGAATATCCGGGAGAGCATCTGGGCGCTGAGATATTCCATCGCCGTAAGGGGAGTAGCCTTCAGGCGCTTTAACACTCCGTTCTTCCGGTACCGGACCACCACGTATCCGACGCCCCACAGCGCGCTGAACATCATGTTCATGCCGAGGATGCCGGGAAAGAGCCAGTCGATATAGCGGACTTCCTTTCCCTGGATCACCCGCCTGCTCAGGCGCTTTTCGGCATCTTCGGGCTGCAGGGACGCGATCAGCAGCCTTTCCAGTACATAGCCCTTAGGCGAGGATGTGTTGGTCCAGTAGGGATACGGCGCGGCGCCCTGCTGGATCAGAAGATCGATTTTATGCTGCCGAAGCATCAAGAGTCCGGCTTCAAGGGAGGGGACCCCGACAAACTCCACATATTTCGAGGATTGAAATCCCTCGGGGATATCGACGCGTTGGCGGATGATCCCCGGGGTCTCAACGGGGAAAACCCCTGCCTTGTATTCGGAAAAGGATTTTCCGCCGAAAACGATGGCGAATCCGGCTACGATCAGGAACGGAAACAGGAAATTCCAGCCGAATGCCGCACGGTCCCGGAAAAACTCCAGATTTCTGGCAACGAACATGGCCCGGAATCGATTAAAGCGCATCTCTTACTCCCGAAGCTGCCGGCCGGTTAATTTGATGAATACGGTCTCCAGGTTCGCCTCCGGGCAGGGCTGGCCGGCGCTGTCCTTGCCGCAATACTCGCCGATCAGGTCCGGGACCCTGCCGCGGGCAATGATGCGCCCGTAATCCATGATCGCAACCTCATCGCAGAGAAGCTGGGCCTCTTCCATGTAATGGGTGGTGAGAATGATGGTTTTCCCCTGCGATTTGATGTTCAGCACGATATCCCAGAGATTCCGCCGGGCCTGGGGGTCCAGCCCCGTGGATGGCTCATCCAGGAAAAGCAGCACCGGCCGATTCACCAGGGCAAGGGCCAGCAGCAGTCGCTGGCGCTGGCCCCCGGAAATCTTGTCGTTGTACTGGTTCTGGATGTCCAGAAGATTACAGGTCGCCAGAAGGCTGTCGATATCGGCCGTCTTTCGGTAAAGCTTCTGAAATGTTTTCAGGGTTTCCCGCACCGTTAAAAAGGCGAGAAGGGCCGTATGCTGGAACTGAATGCCGATTTCTTCGTTGAATTCCCGGGTTCTCGGGGCTCCCTTGTAATAGACCTCACCGGAAGTGGCGGAAAGGATGCCTTCCATCATCTCGATGGCGGTGGTTTTCCCGGCGCCGTTCGGCCCCAGCAGCCCGAAACAGATTCCCTCCGGTATGGCGAAACTGACATCGTCAACGGCTTTAATGGTTTTGTAGGTTTTTACAAGATGCCTGGCTTCAAGAAGCAGGTTCTTGGTCATGGCGTTTGGGGGGGAATGGATCATCATCTTGCCGCAGTTTATGAAAAAGCCCCGTTGCTGTCAAGGAGGAATCCCGGAGCCGGATTCGCCGTTCCGGCCCGAGGGCCCGCCGTCCAACTTTATTCTTGACAAACAGTCTGCTTTAGATGGAAAAATCACATATGATGAAGTCGCAAAAAGTCAAAATTCGGACGGCTTTGTACCGGCATTAAAAATGCCTGTTCGCAGGCAAGGCACGCAAATCCTGAGGAGTGAGGCGTACTTATGGTACACCGCAACGACGAAGGATGCAGCGCAACGCAGCATCCGGACTTTTTATACTTCAAACCGCTAATGGAAAGATCATGCCGCAGGTAATCACGATAGTCGGCCATTCAAATTCCGGAAAGACCACCCTGGTGGAAAACCTCATCCCCGAGCTCAAGCGCCGCGGATATCGTGTGGGGACCATCAAGCACACCCATCATGGTTTTTCGATGGATCAAAAAGGAAAAGACACCTACCGCCACCGCGCGGCCGGCGCGGATGCCGTTCTGGCGGCGTCTCCGGGCCGGATCGCCCTGGTGAAATCCACGGCCGGGGACGGCCTGGACAGCCTCCTGCTTTATTTTCAGGATATGGATATTGTTCTTGCGGAAGGGTTCAAACAGGAGAAGAAACCCAAAGTCGAAGTCTTCCGATCCCAAATCCGTCAAACCCCGCTTTTTCAAGATGACGACCTGCTGGTGGCGATGGTGACGGATTTCCCTTATTCCGCGCGGGTTCCGGTGTTTCAATTCGAGGAAGTCCAGGCGATCTGCGATTTGCTGGAAAAACGCTTCGGTCTTGGACCGGATGAAAGATAAACGCAGAGCCTTGCCCCGCATCCAGGCGATGGCGGATCCGCGGTGATTTTAAGTGACGGATACGTTCCCGGACCGCATTGATCGGTCATTGCCGCCGCGGAGCCAATGTCCGGTGCATGATGTCTTCGAGATCCTGAAGCCGGTATGGTTTTTCAAGGAATGCATTGGGGCGTTCGGGATGCGCGCCGGCCATTACATGGGCCTCGTTGTAGCCGCTGGAAAGGATGACCGGAATATCGGGTGAAAGCCTGCGCAGCGCGGTCAGTGTCTCCCATCCGTCCATGCGGGGCATGGCCAAATCGGAGAGTACGCAGCGGATCTCATCCTGATGCGACCGGAATACATCCACGGCCTCGACGCCGTCATTTGCTTCCAGAACGGTGAAGCCGGCGTGTCTGAGTATGTCTGAAATCATCATGCGCACCATATCCTCGTCTTCCACCACCAGTACCGTTCCGCTCCCCTTCGGTTTAAGAACCCGGGCTGAATTGTCCGGCCGGCGGGGGACTGTTTCAAGCAGTACCGGGAAAAAAACCCGGAAAACACTCCCCTTGCCCGGCTCGCTCTCCACGGTGACGGCTCCCTGGTGCGCCCGAACGATCCCGAGGACCGCGGCAAGTCCCATTCCCCGGCCGGTGAATTTGGTGGTGAAAAACGGGTCGAAAATCTTGTCCATGTCATTTTCCGCGATGCCGCCGCCTGCATCCGATACTTCCATGCAGGCATAGTCCGCGTCCTCCGGCCGCCAGTCGATGGGAAACCGCCTTGATGGCGGGATGTCCGCCGCAGGAACCGTTTTTACGCTCAAGCCGATGTCGATTTTCTTCCCGCCAGCCGATTCCAGGGCGTTGGTGATCAGGCTGGTCAGAACCTGCATTATCTGGCCCGCGTTCCCGAGGATGATGGGGCCGGATGCCGAGATATCGGACGTAAGGGTCATGTCCTTGGCGGCCGCTGCCTGAAGCAGGGGCCGGCTTCGGCGGCAGAACTCGGAAAGATCCAGCGCCGACTGCTTGCCGGGTGTTTGTCCAAGATAGGTCAGCATCAGGGAACTGACCTGCGATGCCTTTTGGGTAGCCTTCATGGCGGATGCCAGGTGCTGGAGCGAATTTGCGCCCTGCATCAGGTCGCCCATAGCCATTTCAAGGTTTCCCATCACGACGTGGAACTGGTTGTTGAAATGATGGGCGACGGCCCCCGCCATGCGTCCCAGGCTTTCGGCTTTCTGAAGCTGCATGTTCCGCGCTTCCAGTCCGGCCCTTTCGGCTTCATCCCGCTTGCGGTCGGTGATGTCGCGGACAATTCCGATACTTGCCGTCGGATGACCGTTTGCGTCCCTCATGACGGTGAATTGGTTGTGAAGCCAGATGTAATGACCATTCTTATGCTTGAAGCGGTATTCCATGCGATTCGCGGCTCCCGGGGAACCGGATTTGGAGCGGGAAATGACGCGTTCGACTTCAGGCTGATCGTCCGGATGGATCAGTGCTCTCATGGATTCAATGGTCAGCCGTGACATCTCATCCGGGGAATAGCCGGAGATCCGTGTGAAAACAGGGCTTAGATAATCATAGGATTTGGTCAGAAGATTGCGCTTGTAAGCTGCGTCCAGCGAATTCTCCAGCACTTCCCGCAGGCGCGACTCACTCCGGCGCAGGCGCTGCTCGGCCGCGTGCTTGTAAAGCGTCATCTCGATCTGCGTGGCAAGTTCGCGTTCTTCGAACGGCTTCAGGATGAACCCGAACGCATCCGCCTGCCGCGCGCGCCGGATCGTGATATCGTCGGAATGGGCCGTCAAAAAAACCACCGGCATCCTGCTTTCCCGCTGGATTGCTTCCGCCGCCGCGATGCCATCCATGGCCCCAGCCAGGCGGATATCCATCAGCACCAGGGACGGCCGCGCCCTGCGGGCGAGTTCAACCGCTTCTTCTCCGGTTTCGGTCTCGCCCGCGACGTCGTAGCCCAGTTTTTGCAGCTTGGCGGCGATGTCGGCGCGGATGATGGCCTCGTCTTCAACGATCAATATGGATGATTTGCTCATATGGGTTTCCTGTTCGCGCCGATCAAGATCGTTATTCTTCAGCCATCATGCTTCGGACCCTGTACGGCTTCCGTTGTCATCGCCGTTTTCCGGAAACATGCGAAAGCTCATATCGACTTGCCGGAGTTCCCGGAGACTGATGCTCTGACTGCATTCGGGATGCGCTCCATTTGTCGAATAACCCCATAATATCTCCTCCAGAGCCATTAAAATTGATGACATCAGCCCGACGCTGGAAGTACAAAACACCATTCAGCATGTTTCATGCCAAATCAATGGAATTCCAGGACCCGATAAAAACAGTACGTCATTTTAATCTGTTAATGAAATGACGGGGCAGGCCCCGGGTCAGCCTGCCGGGTGCGGAAAAAACGGCGAATGGTCTATTTCGGAAGGGCTTAAGGCAAACACATCAATCTTTTCATAGGGTTAAATCGATATGGTCTATTTTGGCATAATCCAATTCGGCATGATGCATATGATCCATTTCGGACGTCCGTCAATCCCCGCGGCAAGAAGGGCCTTTTTCAGAACCGGCTGTTTTTTATGCTGAAGCAGATCCGGAACTCCGTGCCGGGGCCGGGGCCGGTCTGAACCGTACCGTGAATCTGGTTTGTCAGCATCTGAACCAGGCGAAGTCCAAGCGACGGGGATTGCCGCCAGTCCGGTTCCGCGGGCATACCGACGCCGTTGTCCCTGACCTTCAGACAGACTTCTTTTGTCTCCGGATCCTGCGCCAGAGTCACGGTGACCACCCCCGCCCTGCCGCCTGGAAAGGCGTGTTTGAGGGCGTTACCGGCAAGCTCGTTTAAAATCAGCCCGCAGTTAACGGCGGTACCGACGGGAAACGGCACGGGCGCGGCCTCAAGTTTGAGGCTTATTTCCCGGCCCGATGCGCCGTGGGCGTCCCAGAGATACCGCAAGAGACTGCCGGCGTAGTCGGCAAAGTCCAGAGCAACCAGGTCCTTGGTTTGGTAGAGTTTTTCATGCACCATGGCCATTGCCTTCACCCGGTTGCGGATTTCATCAAAGAGCCGGGTCACCCGCTCGTCGTCCTGGATGTCGGCCTGCAGACTGATCAGGCTTGAGATGATCTGCATGTTGTTCTTGACCCGGTGATGGATTTCCTTTAGAAGGACATCCTTTTCGGCAAGCGATGCTTGGATCTTCGCCTCGGCTTTTTTGCGGTCGGTGATGTCGCTCAAGACAAACCGGCTGACGGGTTCGCCCGCGGCATCCAGTGCCGCGGTGGCCGCAAGATGCACCCAGAATTCCGCGCCGTCCGTCTTTATCATCCGAAGCTCGCACGCCTGCGGCTCCCCGCTCTCAAGGAGCTGTTTGCAGAGCAGGTAGTAAATATCCTGGTCTTCCTTCAGGATGTAACCGGAGAACATCTTCATGACAAGCATTGAGCGGTCCGACCGGAGCATCTCGGCCGTGACAAGGTTGGTCTCCAGGATCTTCCCTTTTTCACTGATGGAGCAAAAACCAACCGGCGCAAGGTTGTAAAAATCGTAATAACGCGCCCGGGCGGCTTCCAGGTTTTCCTGGGACCGCCGCAGATCCTCGTTCTGCATTTCCAGCTCGATCCGATGCACGCGAAGTTCGTGGAGTATCCGAAGGGTTTCCCCGGATTCCTGCGTCTCGGGCTCCAATTGCCCAAGCGTTCCGATTTTTTCATCGGCCCGGGCGCGAAGGACTTTTGCCGGGTTCAGCTCGAAACGGATCGGGTAGCTGCTAGCGGCCGCTTGTTCCAGCGTTTTTTCCCAGACCGTTTCATTGCCGGGATAAATTTCCTGCACCGTTTTTCCGTATGCCTGTTCGTTTGTGATGCCCGTCCTTCGTTCAAAGGCGTCATTCATCAGCACAAACCGGTAACCGGCAAAGCCGCCGTCGTTATCAGACACCGATTCCAGCAGCGCGAATGCGTTGAACATGCCGTTTAAAATCGCATTCAGTTGGCTTTCCCTTTCCTCCAGCTTATCGTTGGCCTGCTTGCGGGCGTTGATGTCCGTAAAGGTGAGCACCGCCCCCTCGATGACATTGTTGAGGGTTCGGTATGGCCGGATGCGCATCAGAAACCATGAGCCCGACTTGGTCCGCACTTCGGCTTCGCGGGGAATGAGGTCGTTTAAAACCGCCTGCGCATCCTCCGCCAGGCGGTCATAGCCGGCCAGGTTCGAGACGATATGGGCCACGGGCCGGCCGATATCGGTCGCAATCAAATTGATCAGCTCGATTGCGGTCGGCGTGAACCGGACGATGTGAAGCTGCTGGTCCACGAAAATCGTTGCGATTCCCGTGCCGGCCAGAAGGTTGTTCATGTCGTTGTTGGCGCGGGAAAGATCGGAGACCTTGGTTTGCAGTTCGGAGTTGACGGTGGCAAGCTCCTCGTTGACCGATTGCAGTTCCTCCTTGGAGGTTTCCAGCTCCTCGTTGCTGGATTGCAATTCTTCATTCACCGACTGCATCTCTTCGTTGGTGGACTTGAGCTCCTCGCTGGATGTCTCCATCTCCTCGAGCGTTGATTGAAGATATTCCTCCTTGGCCCGCAGTTCCTGTTCCAGCTCGACGATGCGCCTGTTTTCGGTTGCGTCGGTCTTGCCCGGGCCTTTTTTCAAAAGCGCGTCTCTGTCCGGGGACGCAATCTGGACCGGGACTTCTTCCAGAACAACCAGATACAGGTCCGGAAAGAAGGATTCGGCAGGGCCTGTAGCCTGTCTGAGGGAAAGATCGGCATAAATAAAATTCCCGTTGGTCCGCACGCGGATATTTGAAATGCGGACGGGAACTTTCTTGGTGACCGCTTTTTGCAGGGCGGCGGTCAAGGCAGGCGAAGTCCCTCCCTTGCCATCAGGAGAATGTTCATGGCGGCGTTGCCCGCGGCCGGTTCCAGGTATTTTCCGGTTCGGCCGTAAATATGGAGTATTTCGCCCCGGCCGTTGATGAGTATGCCCGCCTGGGCGTAATGCGTCAGCAGGGTTTGTTCCACAAGCGTTTTCAGATTCCCCCGCCCGGCGTCTTCCGCCGGCCTGGCGGGAAGCCCCCGGTCTGTTTTTCCCGGCAGCACAGAGGCAAAGTCCTCCATGGCCGGGCGGACTGCGCCCGTGATTTCGTCGATCCGCTGATAGAGCTTCCATTTGCGGCTCAGGGCGGAAAAAAGGGTGCTTCCGAATTCACCCACCGTCTCGGATGTGCCCAGAAAGATATTGCCCTTGGGATTCAAGGCATAATGAAACAGGGAAATAAGTTTTTTCTGCAATTCCACGGTCAGGTATATCAGCAAATTGCGGCAACTGATCAGGTCCAGCTTTGAAAACGGCGGGTCCTTGATCACGTCCTGTTCGGAGAAGACCAGAAGATCGCGGGTTGCCTTGCGGATGCGATAGTTGCCGGTTTCCGGGCTTAGGTCAAAGAAGCGGGCCAGCCGCTCGGGAGAAAGGTCGGAGGCGGCGCTTGCCGTATAGAACCCGGCACGGGCCTGATCGATGGCCTGCGGGTCGATATCGGTGGCAAAGATCTGCACCTTGAAGGTTTGTTTCAGCGACTCCATGTGTTCCTGAAGGAGAATGGCGATGGAATACGCCTCCTCGCCGGCGGCGCAGCCGCAGATCCACAACCGGACCGTCGCCCCGGAGGGCTTGCCGGCAAAAAGCTGCGGAATTACCTGTTTTTCCAGGATGGCGAAAGCCTCCGGATCGCGGAAGAAGTTGGTGACGCCGATCAGAAGATCCCGGAACAGGGCCTGGGCTTCCGCGGGTGAGCTTCGCAAAAAACGCAGATAATCCTCCGGCCGCTCGATCTGGTTGACGGCCAGGCGCCGCTGGATCCTTCGAAGGAGAGTGCTTTGCTTGTACTGGCAGAAATCGTGACCGGTCTGATCCCGCAGGATGACACAGATTTTTCTCTGGAAATCCTCGGCCCCGGGGGTCTGCTCGGCCGTCTGGAGAATTTTTTTTCCGAATGCCTGAAGCGCATAGGCGATGAGCTGGGCCGGCATCTCGGCCGGGGGCAGTATGAAATCCACAAGTCCCGTTGCAATGGCGCTTCGCGGCATGCCGTCATATTCCGTCGATTCGGGATTCTGGGCGATGGCCATGCCGCCCTCGCCCTTGAGCGCTCTGACCCCCAGCGTGCCGTCGCTGGCGGTGCCGGAGAGCACGATGCAGATGGCGCGCTCTCGCTGGTCATGGGCCAGGGACCTGAAGAAAAAAATCAATCGGCAGGCGCATCCCGCGCGGCATGCCCGGCTCCAGCAGTTGCAAGCAGCCTTTCAGAAACGCCATGTCCCGGTTCGGGGAAATGATATAGGCGCAGTTGGGTTTCACCTGCATTCCGTTCACGACCTCAAAGACCTGCATGCGGGTGTAGCGCCGGATTAGGTCGGTGAGGATGCTCTTGTGATCCGGCGCCAGGTGCTGCACCAGAACAAAGGCCATGCCGGGGTCGGTGTCGGCGGGCATGCCGGAAAAAAAAGCTTCAAAGGCGGCAAGCCCTCCGGCCGAGGCGCCGATGCCGACGACGGGAAAGCCGGCCGCGGGGGGGGGATTCGGCCGTCAGTTGCGCTGCCAACCCGAGAGCCGCGGCATTTGCCTCGGAGGCCTTTACCTTCGTGGGAATTTTAGATTTTTTTCCTTTCTTTTTTGCGGCACGATAGCCTCCTCAGACGGTGATGAATCATTTGTCGGCTTTTGAAAACGATATACGCCATGCTTTTTCAGTGTTCATGAACAGCACAATCCTGCATCATCATGCACCTGATTTTCAATTAAAACAAGCCTTGAATTGCATCGGCATCTTTGAGAAAACGGACCGCGAATACTTTACTTCAGAGTCGATTGCGAATGGCAATCCTTATCCCATTCCGGGCAGACTGTTTTCATTTCCGTCTTATATTTCAGCATGCATTCATGGCAATCCAGTTCAATATTCGGGATATCCCCAAACCGCGTTTTAATTTCTTCCGGAGTCAGGACGGCTAAAATTGTATCGCCGCATCTGGGACAGGACGATTTGATCTCATATTTTTTTTGTGACATTTTGGTGCTCCTTTTAAAAAGTTAAATATCAACTTCCGATACAATCAATCAGACCATCTTTCAACCGACGCTGCGGCAACACGTCACGGAAGGGTCCCATGCCTTACGCCTTCATCCGATGGGATGATGCTGCTTGGCGTACACAGCCGCTTCGATACCTGCCACGCACCCTTCCCCCACGGCCTTGGCAAGCTGCCAGGGAGGTCCGCAAATATCTCCCGCCGCATATATACCGGGAATATTGGTCGCCTGTTTCTTGTCGGTCTGAATATACTTCATTTCATCGTCGAACCGGACACCCAGCGGCCCTGCCAGTTCCAGAAGGCCTTTAGCGCCGAGTTCCACAAACACGCCCGCCACAGACAATTCGGTTCCGTCGGACAGCACCAGAGCGTCTACCCGGTCCTTTCCGGTGATTTCTCTGACTTCTACTTTCTTATGCACACGGACCGTACTTTCGGAAAGACGGCGGGCCAGCGGTTCCGGAACCTGTAAGGTGTCGCAAACAAGGTGCACCCGCCCGGCGATTCCGGTCATTATCAGGGCGCCGTCCACCGCTGCACTCTGGCCGCCGATAACGGCCACATCTTCGCCCCTGTAAAAATTGCCGTCGCAATCCACACAGTAGCTGACCCCTTTTCCGACCAGCGCCTTTTCGCCGGGCACGTCAAGTCTTTTCCGGTTGGTTCCCGTGGCGATGATAAACGTACCGGCTGCGATACATCGCCCGCTTTCAGTGACAAAATCAAAACCCGATTCATTCGAAGTGATTTTCAAAATGTCTTCTTCCATAAACTCGGCGCCGAAATCCTCCGCCTGACGCTTACCCACCTGCAGCATTTCATCCCCGGTGGTTTTGAATAAAAAAGCATAATTTTCGATATGGTGGTGGTACATACTGCTTTGGTCCATCTTCCCGAGCACCCCAACCGAAACTTTTCTTCTCGCGGCATGGATGGCCGCCTGAAGACCCGCAGGACCTGATCCGAGTATAATCACGTCGTAATTTTGAGATTCCATGTTCATACCTCCTATGATATGTTTTCTCCAATAAACATAAGTCCTTCTGAATTGAAATCAACAAGAGCCGCTAATTCCCGTAACCGCGGGAATTCTCGTGTTGATACCGATATCGGGGCAGGTTGAATAAAATGGGCACAGAGGCTTTGTAAAATTACAGGAAAACAAAACGCCGGTTTCACTCAGGGTGAAAATTCCACCGGGCCGTTACACGAAAGAATTTCGGAAAAAGGCGGTATGGCCGGTAATTGAAATCGGAATTAAAGAATTCGGCTTCGTAAAAACAGAACAATTGACATCAAACGCCATACCGCCTACAAGTAAAGGGGCGGAAAGTTCATGTTCGCCCGCGATTTTGGTTGTTTTTGGTAATTCATCAGAAAAAAAATTGTCGATTGGATCAAAAGTATTACTGACGCTGTGACTGGTAAATATTGAGAAAACAATTGCCCCCTGACGGAGTTATCATCCTATGAAGACTGTTAAAGATGCCTGCCAATTGCAGCCGAATGCGCTGTCAATTAAGCTCAGCGATCAAATTGAACGGCTTGACGAGTTGATAGCCACGGAGGGAGATGGCAAGGTTTTTTTCGAAAAAACCTTCATCACCCAGGGCATGCAGGATCTTATCAGCGAGGGGCTTTCCCGGCTGGCCGGGACATCTTCCCAGGCGATTTTCCACCTGAAGCAGGCCATGGGCGGCGGCAAGACCCACCTGCTGGTCGGTTTCGGTCTGCTTGCCAAACATCCGGGGCTCCGAAAAACATACTGCGGGGGGCTTCCACAGGCTTTGGCCTTTGCAAACGCCGATATTGCAGCCTTCAACGGCCGCAATAATCCCGATCATTTCTTCTGGGGAGAAATCGCCAACCAGCTCGGCAAGGCGGATCAATTTGCGGCCTTCTGGACCAGCGGCCCCAAGGCTCCGGATGAAAAAGACTGGCTCAGGCTCTTTGAGGGCACCCGGCCGGTACTGATCCTGCTTGACGAGATGCCGCCCTATTTCCACTACCTGGACACCCAGAAGGTCGGCAATGGTACGGTCGCCGATATCGCCACCCGCGCCTTTGCCAACCTGCTGACCGCCGCCGGTAAAAAGAATAATGTCTGCGTGGTGGTCTCCGATCTGGCGGCGGCCTACGATACCGGCGCCAAACTCATTTATCGCGCCCTTGAAGATGCCCGCTCCGAGTTGGGCCGCCAGGAGCGAAGCATTACGCCGGTGGACCTTGCCGCCAGCGAAATATATGACATCCTGCGCAAACGTCTCTTCAAGTCCCTCCCGGACAAGGCTGAAATCGCGGATATTGCCGCAGCATTCGGCCGCAAACTGGAAGAGGCCGCCAAATCCAAAACCGCCAATCGCGGTGCCGAGGCGATGGCAGACGAAATAGAGGCGACCTATCCCTTTCACCCGCGCCTCAAGAACGTTATCGCCCTTTTCAAGGAGAATGAACAGTTCAAGCAGACCCGCGGCCTCATCGAGCTGGTGTCGCGCCTGCTTAAATCAGTATGGGAAAGACAGGACAACGATGTCTTTCTCATCGGCCCCCAGAATTTTGACCTCGGGGTTCCGGAAGTCCGGGACAAGCTGACGGAGATCTCCGGAATGCGTGATGTGATTGCCAGGGATCTCTGGGACGCTCAGCAATCCGCCCACGCCCAGATCATCGACCTGCTGACCGGTAAGGACGCAGCCGCCCGGATCGGAGCGCTGCTGCTGTCCGCCAGCCTGTCCACGGCGGTCAATGCGGTCAAGGGGCTTACCCGTGAGGAGATGGTCGAATGTCTGGTCTCGCCCCTGCGGGAGCCCTCCGACTTTCTGGCCGCCTTTGATGAACTGGAGAAAATCGCCTGGTATGTGCACCACACGCCGGAAGGCCGTTATTATTTTGACCGCCAGGAAAACCTTACCAAGCTTTTGCAGAGCCTTGCCCATGATGCGCCGCAGAATCTGGTGGACGACCTGATCCGGCATCGCTTGCGCGAGATGTTCAAGGCCGTCCGAAAGACGTGTTATGAAGACGTTCTGCCTCTGCCCAGGCTGGAAGATGTGGCCGATCGCGTCCGGCGGGGTCGGGTGCTGCTGGTTGTCAGTCCGGATGCCAGGATCCCTCCCGAGGAGGTCCAGAAATTCTTTGAGGGCTTGAGCCAGAAGAACAATCTTTGCGTTCTTACCGGCGATAAAACGGCCATGGGCAGTGTGGAAAAGGCCGCCCGTCAGCTCTTTGCCGCCCAGAAGGCCGATGGGCGGATTCCTTTGAACCACCCGCAGCGCGCCGATCTTGAAAAAAAGCAGCAGGCCTATGCCCTGGATTTCACATCCACGATCCTCAACCTGTTCGACAAGGTCCTTTTTCCCATCCAGCGCGCCGGCAGAGGCTCCCAACTGGCATTCAAAGCCCTGGACATGGCCCGCGATACGAAACAGGATTTCAACGGCGAGGAACAGATCGAAAAGACCCTTGCCGCCAACCCGGTGAAGCTGCACCTGGATGTCGATAAAGAGTTTGACGCCATCCGCGACAAGGCCCAGGACCTGCTTTGGCCAGAAAACCTGGATGAGGCCCGCTGGTCGGATGTTGTTGACTGTTATGCCGAGCAGGCGGGAATGTACTGGCTGCCGCCCAGGGGACTGGACACCTTAAAGACCACTGCCTGCAACCGGGGTCTGTGGGAAGATCTCGGAAACGGCTATATCACCAGGAAACCCAAGAAAAAACTCACTTCGGTCCAGGTGATTTCCGAGTCCGGTCCCGATGACGCCGGCCAGGTCCGGCTGCGCATCAATCCGCAGAACGCAGGCCCCGTGCCCCGCATCTTTTTTGCCGAGAACGGGCCGGTCTCCATGACAAGCCCGCAGCTCAAGGACCAGATTTTCACCACCTCGGCCCTGCGGGTCAATTTCATGGTCTGTGACCCGTCCGGCCAGTATGAAACCGGTGACCCGGTAACCTGGTCCAACCGGCTTGTTCTCCGCAATAAGCTGACGGATAACGGCGGCGCCCGCTGTGTGGAACTCTTTGTCGCGCCAAAGGGGGCTGTCCGCTTCACGCTGGACGGCAGCGAACCGCGCGAGGGTTCGGTATACGATGGCCCGATCCCTATCGGCAACGACGACGTGCTGCTGCGCGCCTTTGCCGAGGCCGAAGGACTTGAGGCCAAGGCCGAATTCCGGTATCCGGCCAGGGGTAAAAAGGGTGTTCAGATCGATGCGGTGAAGCCAGGCTGTCTGGTATCGCGCACCGGCCGCAAGCTCGATTCACGCAGCAAGACTTTCGAAGGTTTGAAGCAGGCCGCTGAAAAGTCCGCTACCTTTGAGGGAATCGTGCTGACGGTTGGCCAGGGCAGTCAGATGATCGCCGTCAACGTGGGCGAAATTCCCGTGGAAGCCGCTTTTATCGAGGCGCTTCTTGTCAAGGTTCTGGAGAAGTTTACGCCGGAGACGCTGATCACGATGACTTTCCGCAAGGGGCACTTTGCCTCGGGTCATGATCTGAAAGACTTTGCCGAAAGGCTCGGTATCGAACTGAGGCCGGAGGACATCGAGCAGTGACGGAGAAGATTCAGTATGTGGATTTCGGCGCACTGGATAAATTCGGCGCCCATCTCTTCCGTGTCGAGATTCCTGCGGTAAGAAACCAAGGGGTGGTGATTGCCGAGGACTATGGTTACAGGGGCCAGGAGAGCGGTATTCCCCGAGACGAGGAAAGGGTGATCCTAAAACGTCCGGTCTGGTCCGGGATTGCCGACAGCGCCCGCCGCGAGTTCAATGACCGGCTTAAGGCCGCTGACATTCCCACCGGCCGGTGGCATACCGGTACCAATCTGGTGGACCGCCTGCTCGGCAAGGAACTTTGCGTGCTGGCCTGGGCCGCTGAAACAGCCGCTCCGGAACAGATCCCGGTTATTTGCAGCAAATGGGCGGCCCTGCGCCCCGAGGAGCGATGGTGGCTCTTTGCCATGACCGCGGCCGAGGCAGGTCTTCCCGAAGACACCCAGCGGGGCTGGCGCCGGGCGCTCTTTCACGCACTCTCCGACGGCGAAAAACCCGCCACCGGACGCAAGCGCCGGCCACGGCCCGTTGAGCAGGATCTTTTCACTTTGCCCCTTTTCGGAAGACCCCATAAGGACTGAACAATAGTAGCGTTAAAACCCCTCCCCCCAGCGGGGGGAGGTCGGGAGGGGGGAATGAAAGTCGCGGAAAAAATTTATGAGAAGGTAAAGCTGCTACCGGAATCGACTGCTGTTGAAGTTCTGGATTTTGTAGAATTTCTTGAAACCAGACTGGTCCGGACAATATATTGCGATTACAAACAAACAGTACTCAACAAATGGCCTGATATCATTCTCTCCTTCGAGGGTATGCCCGATATGCCGCCTTTTGAAGAAGACCGTGCACTTCTTTTACCACCGTCAAAGGACCCCATCATATGATTTTTATAGTGGATAACCGGTATGAGTAGTCTGTCTGTAACTCCCTTTTCACTCAAGGATGCTCCGGCGCTCATCGAACGGCTGCTGCCGGTGCAGAAGCTTTCGGCGGAAGCCTACAAGGAGCAGATGGCACATATCGGGAAGTCTCTTGCCGCTCTTGGTAGCTACTGGAAGGGGCGCAAACCGCTGATCCTGAACAAAGCCTGCGTCCTCGGCTGCCTGTTGCCGGTCAGTAAGGATCCGGTCCGTGATCTTGCGATCTTCGAGATGTTGATGGGCATGGACATCGTTTCCCTTGAGCAGCGGCTGGAAGAGAAGAATGACAAGATCAGTCGCTTTATCCTTAGTGAACAACGCTCTGTTGGCCATCATGCGCCCTACCGGGAGTGGATTCAAGCCTCGTGTCGCCCGGAAGAGTGTGGTGACGAATTGTTTACGCATATCTGGAAGGAAGTCAATGTTCATTTGGGAACCAGCGCTTATTCCTTTACTGAACTCGTGGAGCAGTTAGGCATCATGCGGTTTGGTCACCGCCCGCGCATGGCCGACACTTTCAGCGGTTCCGGTCAGATCCCCTTCGAGGCTGCTCGTCTCGGCTGCGATGTCTATGCCTCTGATCTTAATCCTGTGGCCTGTATGCTTGTTTGGGGTAGTTTCAATATTGTGGGTGGTACCTCAGAAAGTCGTAAAAAATTTGCCAACGATCAACGTGACTTGGTGCTTAGGGTGCATGCGGAAATCGATAAGCTTGGGGTAGAAACTGACGGTCAAGGTTGGCGCACCAAGGTGCTACTCTATTGTGTCGAAGTTCGTTGCCCGCAGAGTGGTTGGGCAGTGCCTCTTCTACCGACTTTGGTGGTGAGTAAGGGCTACAAGGTTGTTGCTGAACTTGTGCCGGACGACAAGGGCAAGCGTTATGACAT
>JBBIPX010000015.1:3717-42307 GCA_037442625.1 Desulfobacteraceae bacterium | reverse complement strand
GCATCCGATATGAGTACGGCATCTTCGAGCAGGCCATCAAGGACGGCTGGCAGGTCGAAGTGGCCGATACATGGCTCAGGAACGGTTATCCGTGGGAATTGCCCAGACAGCATCGCTATCCCGTAAGATTCGGAGGGCAAGTGGAGCATTACGAGGACGGCGAACGCCGCCAGCGTGTCCGATGGGTGCCGGAATCGACGATATACGGCATTGCTTATGACACCCCCATCCTCGGTTAAGGAGTGCTCAACGTGAATCGGCTCCGGCTGTGGAAATCCGAGGCGCGGGAGTCTTTCGACCTGCAGGCCTTCAACACGGGCGATTACTATGGCGCGGTCAATGACATGGTCACGGCGCAGCTTTGCCTACACCAACCACACGCTGCTGCCCGAGGCGCTGGAAACCTGGCCGGTGGCGCTTTTCCAAAAAATCCTGCCCCGGCATATCGAGATCATCTACGAGATCAACAGCCGTTTTCTCGACGATGTGCGCGTGCGCTTTATCGGGGAATCCGGGCGGGTCGCCCGGATGTCGCTGATCGACGAAGGCGCGGGTGAAGACTCCCGGAGTGTCCGCATGGCCAATCTGGCTTGCGTCGGGAGTCTGGCCATAAACGGCGTTGCCCGGCTGCACACGGAACTGCTCAAGCACACGGTATTGAAGGACTTTCATGATATGTGGCCCGAGAAATTCCAGAACAAGACCAATGGCGTGACTCCCCGCCGCTTCCTGGCACTCTCCAATCCGCCGCTCGCCGCGCTCCTCGACGAAACCATCGGCCCCGACTGGCCGAACCAAATGGAACAATTCGTCAGACTGGAAGACCGCATTGCGGACAGCGCCTTCCGGGAGCGGTGGCGAAAGATCAAGCGGCTGGCCAAAGAACGCCTGTCAAACCGCATCCAACGCGTCTGCAAGGTTTCACTGGATCCGGATTCAATCTTCGACATCCAGGTCAAACGCATTCATGAATACAAACGCCAGCATCTCAACGTGCTTCACATGGTAAGCATCTACCACAGGCTGAACAGAATCCTTCGATGGATGTTACGCCGCGCACGTTTGTATTCGGCGGAAAGGCAGCTCCCGGCTATCGCATGGCAAAGATCATCATCAAGCTGCTCAACTCCGTGGCGGACGTCATTAACCGTGACGCCAAGGTCAACAGGGTCCTCAGAGCCGTCTTCGTGCCCGACTTCAATGTCAAGAACGGCCAGTATATCTATCCGGCTGCCGACCTGTCGGAACAGATTTCCACCGCCGGCATGGAGGCATCCGGCACGGGCAATATGAAGTTCACGATGAACGGTGCGCTGGCCATCGGGACACTCGATGGCGCCAACGTTGAAATCCGCGAAGCGGTGGGCGAGGAGAACTTTTTTCTCTTCGGCCGGACGGCGGAACAGGTCGAGCAAACCTGTGCGGCCGGTTACCCCCCCCGGTGGTTTTACGACCAGGACGAAGATCTTCGCAATGCGATCGATTTGATCAATTCGGGTCTTTTTTCGCACGGTGACGTCACGATGTTTCGCCCCTTGACCAAAAACTGCTGAATTTCGACCCATTCCTGGTGTGTGCCGATTTTCGCGACTATGTCGATTGCCAGGTGCGGGCCGGGCTGACATACCGCGATGCGGAGCATTGGTCGCGCATGTCCATTCTCAACGTGGCGCGCTGCGGGTATTTTTCCTCGGACCGTGCGATCCGTGAATACAGCGCGGAAATCTGGCACGCGCCGCCGCTTGCCAGGGCGTCGAGGGCTTAGATTATAAATACCGAATGGAGAAAGAATGAAGAAAAAAACAGCCGCGCTTTCCGGGATTACGATGATCGTCATCATCGCCTTGTTTTTGGCGGGCCCAACAGCCAAAATCGACGCTCGACTCAAACCGCTGACCCTGCCGGAAGATCTGGATCAATACTTGAAACAAACCGAAGCGCGTTTTTCAGACATTGTGCCTGGGACAGAGAAAACGATTATCTGGGCGGATGCCGCCAAAACCCGGACGCCATTGTCGATCGTCTATTTGCATGGCTATTCCGCAACCCGGCAGGAAACCGCCCCGCTGAGTGATCAAATTGCCGCGCGGCTGGGCGCGAATCTCTTTTATACCCGCCTGACAGGGCATGGGCGAAGCGGGGCGGCAATGGCTGAGGCAACCGTAAATGACTGGCTCAATGACACGATAGAAGCCTTTGAAATCGGCAGGCGTCTGGGTGACAAAGTGATCGTAATCGGTACTTCTACCGGTGGCACACTGGCAACCTGGCTGGCGGAGCAACCAAACACGGAGGCGGTTGCGGCGTATGTATTCATTTCTCCGAATTATGGACCCATAGAGAGGATGTCCGAGGTTTTGGCCTGGCCGTGGGGCGAACAGTTGGCGCCACTGTTTATTGGACCGGAATTCAGTTGGGCCCCCGCAAATGCACAACAGGCAAGGTATTGGACGCACCGCTACCCGTCGAAAGCGCTTGTACCGATGATGAGCCTGGTGAAATTCGTCCGCGAGTCCGGTCTGGAGAATATCCACACGCCGGTATTGGTGATCTATTCCCCGAATGACAAAGTTATCAACGTACAAAAAATCGAGCAGGCATTCGCGCAGTTGGGAGCGCGCGTAAAGGCGATAGAGCCCGTCACGCGCAATGTGAATCAACTGAATCATGTCCTGGCAGGGGACATTCTGGCGCCTGAAAACACGGCTTCTGTGGCAAACCTGATAGTCGATTTTTTATCCCCTTTGAAATGAGGCATGACGTGTCATGAAGGCGGTGCACCCGGCCCGCTTCTATTGCCCGGTGGACATCAAGAGCCAGGTGAAGCTTTGGATCAGGCGGTTATACGAGAGGTTTATGAAGAAACCGCAGCCAAAGTATCCGTACTGGACTTGGTTCGTGTTTATGAACATATCTATCCATCCAGAAAAGAACAGGGTGTCGTAAATCACAGCGTTGAATTTGCTTTTCTCTGTAATATCAAGGGGCATTATGAACTGGAAATGGGAAAACATCCCGATCCCCATCAGGCTGCTGTTGAATGGATAGATATTGATTCGTTAAAGGGACTATCATTCTATCCTTCCAGATTACAGGAGATACTCACGACATTTAAACTCACTAACCAGAAATTCTATTCTGGCGACATGACATAGGGTGGCCAGAACGACCATGACATGACACAAAATAACGAATGCAACCAACGCATTCCAGGAACGCTGCGAATAATGCCGCGCGCCTGATGCGGGCGCGAAAAGGCTGCGGCTGAAACATATCCGTTCATGCAAGGAAATTGCACGCCTGATGAATATTTTTGGAATCATAATGGCGAACGGAGATTTGCTTACGATTTTGGCATGCCGATCTGTACCATTTCAGGCAACAACGCTGTCATCGGTTTCATGGTCGACATGGCCGGAATCGCTGCCTATTGCGTTCTGCTTTTTTCAGTTTGGCAGTCTATCGGTGCGGATCAATGGCCCCTGGTCTTGAGCGGTACGTTTGCCGCGTTTGCCGGGGTCATTTTTGGCAAGCATTTTCTGCATAAAATAACGATGAAAACGATACAGTTTCTTACCGGTGCATTCCTGCTGGTTATCGCGATTGCACTCGGCAGCGGTCTTATTTGAACCGGGGGCCGCAACCGGCTTTCTTTTGAACACAACCAAGAGAAGATTGCCTGCTGTTTTTTCATTCAAGCCATCGGCAGCAGTCGGCTCACACGAGGAGCAACTGGCCCAGGTCCGCTCGATCCGGGACATGATCAAGAAATGGATAGAAGGCTCAGGCGCCGACGATTTCATTTCAAAAATTCTGCCAGCGCCAATTTCTTAATTGGGTTCAAACGGCATACATTTTCGAAGGGAGTTAAGATGGACAATTATAGTGTGTTCCCCGACAAACGCATCGCTGAGGCCGGCGGCCCTGTTTCGAAGATGTTTATCGATCTTGGGATCACCCGTCTGCAGGAGGCTTGCCGCTACGTTCACGAGCTGCCCTACGGCTATAATTCAAACAGTGACGACCTGATGATTCTCTTCAAGGAGAAAAAGGGAACCTGCACCACCAAACATGCGGTCATCGGGACCCTCGCGCGGGAACTGGCGCTGCCAGTGCAGAAAAATGTCGGCATCTACGCCATGACAGAGGAAATTGTTTCGGGCACAGACACGCTACTGGCCGAATTCCATCTGCCCTACATCCCGATGCTTCATTGCTTTCTATCTTACGAGAATTTCCGGGTCGATCTGACCGAGGGCAACCGCAACGGGAAAAACCGATCCATTGAGGCGTTTCTCCATGTTCAGCAGGTGGTGCCCGACATCTCCGAAAAGGACGAATACCTGCTCTACCGGAAAGCGCTGAAGAATGTTGTATTAAAGCGCCCAGAGCTTTTGGGTGTCGAACTCAAACAGATCCTTCACAGTCGGGAAGAAGGAATCAAACTGTTGAAGGCAAACCTGCTCAGACAATTAAAATAACAATTCATTCATCAACAGGCTGCATGCAACAAATTGGATTCATTTTAACCCTTTTCCAAAACCACCGTCATTCCGCTTTCAATATAGGGGTTGAGTATTTTTCGAGGATTTTGAAACCAACTTCGAATACGATTGTCAAGACTGCCTGCCCTCTCAACCGGGCATTCACGATTTTTCTCAAGATTTCTGATACTGCGCCGCAAAGCAGCGTAACCCGGTTTTCCATGGATTCATCATTCATTAATGCTTTGGGAATCCATGCGGGTAGACGCGATGATCTTGACAACGCTGTTTCGGGTCCCAAAACTATTCGAGCAAGTCCTTAAATTATCGGGATCTTCCATCCATTCACCATCCACATAAAATTTGTATTCAATATTTCCCGGCAAAAGCATCTTTGTCTTGGTCCATGTCCCGTTTTCCTCTCTTTTCATCGGATCTGCATCCGGATTCCAATTGTTGAATTCTCCTACCAGAGAAACTTTGCCAGCTTCGATGGATTTAAATGAAAACTGGATTTTTTTGGTTTTCTGTTTTGAGCTGTTTGTTTGCATGACACTCCTCCTCTGCTTCAGCCGGCGGGTTTGTTTTGGAATAGGCACCTGAAAAAACCGCAACTGTTCAATTCGCATCGCCCGGGTTTTCCTTATCACGGCATCAGGTGTATCGTAAACGGTCATGGCGCCGATATCATGTGCGGGGGTGACAAGTCTATATGCGCCATGAACGTTTACTGCACAACTTTATACGGATTGTGTTAATATAATATTAATTGCCGAATAATTTTTTGTGAGGATTTGCCGGATTCCTTATTCGAGATGAGATTTTTCCCCGGAAGGAGATCTTTTTATGGACAGCGACCTTATTCTAATCTTCGATTCCATCCATGAGCAGGGTTTACCCAACCATTTTCGGACCTCAATTGACGGCTGGGCGCGAGCGGCAGAAACGCCGCCCAGTCGCCTTGGGCTGGATGTTCTCATGGCCTCGGGCAGTGAACAGCCTTCCCTGACCGAGTTATCCGGAGTCATCCGGGGGATCGGGGAAAATGTTGTCGTCGTTGATCTGCGCCAGGAGTCTCACGCCTACCTGGAAGATCATCCGGTGAGCTGGTACGGTCCAAAAAACTGGGCCAACAAGGGCAAATCCCGCGCCGAAGCGGAGGCCGACGAACGCTCCCGCATAGAAGCTCTGTCCAAATCGCGTTCGGCTGTGGTTGCCCGGGTATATGCAAAGGACTCCGAGGGGAATCTGTCCGATACCAAGTCCGAGGAAACTGCTTACCTGCTTTCCCAAAGCGAGGAAAAGGCCGCCAGATCGCTCGGGCTTGGCTATCTGCGCATCCCGGTGACCGACCACTTGCGTCCGATGGATGACGATGTGGACCGCTTCATTTTCTTTATCCGGAGTCTCGCCAAAGGCTCGTGGCTGCATTTTCATTGCCACGCCGGGGATGGGCGCACCACGACTTTCATGCTGCTTTACGACATGCTTCACAACGCAGGCTCACTGGGCCTGGAAGCGCTTGTCACGCGCCAGCACCTGCTTGGCGGCGTGGATGTTTTACACACCCCGCACTCGGGCTGGAAAGAAGCATGCTACAAAGAAAGGGCGGCGTTTGTTGCCAGGTTTTACGACTATGCCAGGACCAGGGATTTCAGAACCGTATCCTGGTCGGAATATCTGGCCGGGGAAGCGCCCGGAATTTGAGTGACATGGATCAGGTGCTTTGAGACAGTAACAGCCCGTTTTCCAGGCGGATCGTATAGTTGACCGGCGCATGGTCTGAAAGGAATTCCGGTGGATCGGTCAACCCGCGGACGCCGCCGGTTTCAAGACCCGGCCGGATATCATCTTTCAGACAGATCGGTATGCCGACATGGCAGAAATCGAAGGGAATGGCGGAAGGCGGCACCGTGGTGATGATGTCGCGGTCGTTTTCAAACCGGTATATCCGGGCGTTTTTTAATGACTCGGCAAAAACGGCATCTCCTGTTTTGGGCGCACCAAACGTGTAAACCGCTTCGGCCGGGAACAAGGAAGCTGCCAGAATGGCCAGGGCGCCGCCCAGGCTGTGACCCGTGAAATACAGGGGGACATCGATATTGCAGAGGATGGATTCGATTTTCTGCCAAAGCCTCAGAAAATCCGCCTTGAAACCGCTGTGAACCGAACCGCCCCCGGGCCAGCATGTCTGGATCGCTTTCAGATTGGACAGCCATCCCTCAAATCCGCAGGTTCCGCGAAATACCAGCACCGCAAACGGCGGGGACGCCATGTCCCGCGATTCGACAAGCGCGCAATGATTGTTTCCGCGAGAAAACGTTTCGATTTCCCGCATCCCCACGCTTTTCAGAATTTCGGATCGCACCGGAAGCTGGGCTTCATCACCCGTTTCATCCGGTCCCTGCCTGTAAATCAGCCGCGAGAGCTCACAAAGCCACCAGGCGTTAACGATGCTGCAATCCGGTGCATCCGTCTCAAACGGACAGGGGCAGGGAGAATCAAAATAACGGTTGGAAATCCATGGCCGAAGCAGGGCATTCCATGACGTGTCTGAACTCATAGTTTCTTTTATTTGATGATCATCTTGATTGAGGGTTTATCCCGGTAGCGCACCCGCGTGAATTTCAGGTCCGTTTCAATCTGAGTCCCTCCCGGATTTCGAAATACCACGTCCTTGACCTTTTCTTTTTCCCCGCTGAAAAATGCCGCGTCTATTTTCTTTTTGACTTTCACCGCTTCCTTATACGCAAAAAAATCGAACAGCCGGCGGCCGATCATGGCTTCCGGATCGGGAAGCCGAAGGTGGGCGGCGGCGGCGCGGTTGATATAGCAAACGGCATATGCCGTATCGATCAGCAGCGTCCTGTGGTTGTCGTTTTCCACAAAACTTTTGAACAGCTCATACGCAATGTCGGATTTGCGCTCGCTTTCCTGTAAACGCTGCTCCAAAGCCGCATGTTCATTTTTCAGGGCGTCGTATCGCAGCGTCAGTTTTTCGCATGTATCCCGAAGCTGAGCGGCTTGGCTCCGAATTTCATGATTTTCAGAAATCGCTTTATCCAGTTCGTCCTGCAGTTGCCGATGCGCCAGAACAGCTCGGTCCTTCTCTGAAGCGGATGCATTATTTTTTGCGCTGATCGCTTTGTTTGCCGTTCTCAGTTGTTCCACTTGAGCCAGGACGCTTTTGTAATCCGACCGGAGACGGTTCAGCTCGTTTTGCAACGGCTGCTTGGCCGTACTATTATCATTGTCCTGAAGCATCATGATGAGTTCTTTTTTGGTTTTCTGCATCAAATCAGCCATGGCTCACCTCGCTTAGATTAATGAATAATAATTTCAAAAAAACACGAAACTTTCGGATTTAAAATAAATAAAAAATCCCCATAAATCAACATGAAAATAATTCTATCGTTTTTTGATTCTTGTTGAATTTAATGCACTATAGACTATAAAATTCTTCTTTACAAGGCCTGATAATATATATATAATTGTACATAATCTGTACAAAATATGATCATTTTCTGCGGAGAGGACATTGTGAGTATTTTTAAAGAAGAACTCGAAACCAAACGGATGATTTTCAATGTACGGGGCGATCTGGCCGACCGTCTCTTGCTGGCAAAAGAAGCGGCGCGAAGCATGGGAAAGCGTCTGGATATTGAAACCACAGTCAACAAGGCTATCGAAAAATTTTTGCAAAAGGCCGAGAAGCGCATAAAGGAAGAAAAAAAGAAGCGCGGCGCATTTCTTCAGTCACTGGAGAAAAAAACGGCAGATGGTGTTCCGTCAGTTACCGGAGATATTTTTGAATCTGTCGTTACAGCAGGAGAACCGAAATAGCAAACAAATACAACCAACAACAAAAAGGAGCAGAAAAATGAAAAAAAACGAAGTGAACGTCAAATGTAAAATGGAGGCCGAGGCCGTTGCCAATATGCTTTTCGATATGGTAAAAAATTTTCGGGAAGGAAAAGTGGTCATACATAAAGGAAGTTCTTTTGTCACCCTGAATCCGGTCGGGCAAATCGAAGTTGAACTGGCGGCGGCTGAAAAGAAAGGAAAGCAGAAAATCGAGATTCAGTTAAGCTGGAAGGAAGAGATTCTTGTGGATCAGAAAGAAGACGAATTCCGCATTTCCGGCGATGAGCCCTGTCTGGATGATTCAATCCCCTGTGAAGAGCTGACCCGGGAAAACGCAATCCAGTAAAACGACCGGCTGCACCCGATACGGGGGGTTATCATTCAACAGGTTTTCATGGACAGACTGCCTTCAATGCGCTGGAATACCGGATTGCGAATATCCTGTTTTGTCGCACACGCCTTCCCCGATAGATTTTTTCCGGCCAGCACCAAAATTGATGAACTCGTAAAAACTCCTATCCATCGTCGCTCCGGCGAAAGCCGGAGTCCGTAACCATTCATAAGCACTGGGGTTCCGTCTTTCGCCGGAATGACGGAAAGAGTCAGTTCCTAACTTTTTATCGTGTAAATACAAAATTTATTTTCATGTCCGGGGGCAAATTGCCCCGGGTGCAATCCGTTTGCAAAGCCAACAAAATTGACGGCATGAAAAATTCCCGGCCATCACCACCCCTTGCAAAACGCGGGCTCCTGATTTTCCATGGTGAGCATACCGGAAGCCGGGTGCCCCTTTTACAGGCGACCTGATACCATATATTTTTTATTTATTTATATCCGGCTAATAATTTTCTAACAATTTATTGCCATGATAATACATTCGTTCACATCACGCTCAAAAGAACCCATCCCGTTTTTCCGGCGAAAAGACGGCTTCTGAATTAAATTCGTTACAAGCGATCAGGAGGTTCAGCATGAAAAAAACCGGTAACAAAAACGAAATCATTGTTTACGGAGATGATTCAATTAAGCTGCTCCAGCACATCATTGACGGACTGGCAGGCAATCCGGTTGAATCCGCAACCTATCCCATCGATTATTCAAGGCTGAAAAAACTGAAACTCAGCATCAAGAAGAAATTCGGACAGCCTTATGTTAAATGCAAGATCAAATACGAAGGCAAGGCCGATATTCCGGCGGAGCGGGTTGCGGCTCCCGATTCAAATATCGAAAAACCCGATTACAAGGTTCTGAAAAAGCGTATGAAAAAAACGTTTAAAATAATCGGTGACCGCCTGAAAAACGGCAGCATGCCTTCGAATTTGGAAGCGGAACTGTTTTGCGAAAATGCAGAACGGATGACCACCTACCCCGGCTATGGCGATGCCATGTATCCCGCATTTCTTCAACTTGCCGGCGAGTTTCGGGAAGCTTTTCATCAAGTCGATATTCAGAAATGCCGTGCATTATTCGCCGAAATCGATGCGATGAAAAAAGCTTGCCACAATCATGAAGACTGACAGGATCCCTGCAATGGAATTACTGAAACCCAAACCGGAATGCATTCCACTGTTTCCGGAAAAATTCTCCGAGGAAATCACGGAAAAAGATGAAAAACATTTTACAAAAATAACATCCACCCGTTTGTCTCCGGAACAGATAGATCAGATTCTGACGCCTTCCGGAATTTATCCCCGCCAAAAGAACGTTCTGGCCGTTCACTGGCATCCCGAATTCATTCCCCTGGATCTGATCGAAAAGCGCCTGCACGCCATGTTCCCCAATATGACCACCCGGCTCATCATCCCCACCCAGCACAATGTTTTGATGTCATTTAATGAATACGCCGGGGTTGAGGTGGACGCTTATTCCAGGGGATTCAACCAGAAAGTCCAGCTTCTGCTTCATTTTAAATCCAAAAAAGTGGAATCGGCGCATGTTCTGAAATCCATGCTGACATACACCCTGAAATACCGCCAGCATCAACTGAATGATTTCATTCATACCCTGATCAAACCCAATGAGAAACGACTTCAACAGGCTGCGCTGGAAACCGGCGCAACGGATGATTGCATTCACTTTGTCCGGATTCAGATCAAAAAATTGCACGAACTGATGGAACGCCATTACGACCGGTTGCCGATCGAGATGTTCAAGAACAAGCTGCTTCGGGATTTTCTGGATGAATACCGCTCCGAATATGGAGATGTGTGGATCAATCGGGCGCAAACCTTTATTCATGCAGTCAAACTGATCGTTAAATCCCATTTTTCCATGCGATATTTTTACAGAACTACCGAAATCATTGAAGAGACCAGGTCCCTTGGCGGCAGGATCGTCATTCCCCACCCGGAGCAGTTCTGGCCGATTCTGCTGGCGGATTACGACGTGGACGGATACGAAGTCTGGAATCCGCAGTCCCGGAAATATACCGAATTTCTGATTTCAGTCCTGAACCGGAAAAACAGCCAGGTGGCCGATAGCCGCAAAAAGCTGCTGCTGTTCATGGGCGATGACACCCATATGAGTGAAAAAGTGAGGGATCCGGATAAGCAGGATCGGGAAAAAGCCGGCCGCGAAATCGGCATTCAACCCGCATGGGAGGACATGAATATCCGAAAAGTCCTGATTACCGCAAATATGAATCGAAAGCTTGTGATCGGGGAATACAAAAGCCGATTGGGCTGAATGTCGGCAGATGCAAAGCTGAAAACCCGGGAAAGAAAGCCGCGAGGCGGTTGATGCGACCCGGTCAGCAATAAATACAGGAGGCGAAACAGGACAGGCATGGATACATTCGATCATGAATCCATTCAGGACAGGCAATCCATCCGTCAATATTTCAACACATTGATTGAAGGGCTTGAAAAAGGAAGCATGGCTTTCACTTCCGACAGAGAAACCGCGGTGCTGACGCCGGCGGAGATGATCCGGCTTTCGATTAAAACCAAGAAAAAATCGGGCAAATCGAAACTGACCATCAAACTGGCATGGAATGACTCATCTGCCGAAAAATCGAGAGAAAAAGGCAATGCCATCCAGATCACGTCCTGACACTGCTTTGAAAATTGATGAAATCAGGGAGAATTTCAAATTCCTCTGGATTGAAATATCCGGGCAGATTCTGGCGACAGCCGAGATTTTGAATCATCCCAGCGCCCGAATCTTCAACAAAATATGCTCGCGGGATGACTATATCGACAATCTCAAAACAACTGTGGAAAATGCATGCTTTTCCCGGATTCACAGCACCGAGCCTCTCGAGAAGGAAGAAATCAATACGATTCGCACCATCCATATCATTTGCGTCAACCTGGAGCGCATCGCCGATTTTTGTGTGAATATCGCCAGACAACTCGAATATCTTTCAGACCCCAGTTTTATCCATCGCTTTGATTATCATTCCATGATTCTGGAAATTGAGCAAAATGTTTCCGGTATCCTTTCCGCCTTTGATGACAGAAGTCTTTCCGGCGCGCTGAATATCTGCCGGTCCGAATACCGGTTGGACCAGCTTTTCAAGAATGAATTCGACCGCATCATGATCGAACTGAATGAAGGCCGGTCCGCAAAGGATCTTGTCACCACGCTCTTTATCTTCCGGTATCTTGAGCGGATCGGAGACTCCCTGTTGAATATCGGAGAGGCGCTCTTATTTCTGATTATCGGGGAGAAAATCAAAATCCGCCAGTTTGAGGCGCTTCAAAAAACGCTCACAGCATCCGGTTACGGCGGCGAACTGTCAGAAATTGATCTTAAATCCATCTGGGGGACGCGCTCCGGCTGCAGAATCAGCCTGATCGCCCAGAAAGATACATCCCGTGAAAAATCACAGGGCGTATTCAAAGAAGGAAATCTGGAAAAAATCCGGCGGGAAAAAGAAAATCTCATCAAGTGGAACCGTATTTATCCGGGGCTGACGCCCAGAATTTTCGGTTATTACGAGAGCAGCGAAATCGCTTCACTGCTGGTGGAATTTCTGTCCGGGTGCACGATTCAGGAAGTGATCCTGTCCGCTTCCGCCGAAATCGTTCAAAATGCGCTGTTTATGCTGGAACAGGGACTTTCGGATATCTGGGAACAGACGCTGAATCCGGACGCCGTTTCGGTGTCCTACTCAAAGCAGTTGCTGTCGCGGATTGAAGACAGCCAGAGGCTGCATCCGGACCTTTTGCGGTGCGAAAAAAAATTGGGCTCCCTTGAAATATCTTCAACAATCGGGCTGATTCATAAATGCGCCGCCATTGAAAGCAGCATCCAGGCGCCTTTTTCGGTTTTCTGCCACGGAGATTTGAATGCCAACAACTTGGTATATGATCATTCAAGCCAGCGGATCCATTTTGTCGATGTTTATCGCTCCCATCAGGGAGATTATATCGAGGATGCCGCTGTATTTCTGGTCTCCAATTTCAGATTGCCGGTTTTTGAAGCATCTCTTCGTCGGCGCCTGAACGAGGTCATTGCTCAGTTTCTGGAAATGACCCGGCTTTTTGCCGCCGCACATGCGGATGCCACCTTCCAGCTCCGGATGGCCCTTGCTCTCAGCCGGAATTTTTACACATCCATCCGGTTTGAACACAACGCAGGTTTTGCGAAAGAAATGGCCCTTCGCGCCCTTTACCTGATGGAGAAAATCACAAATCACGCATCCATGAAATGGGAAACATTTTCGTTTCCCGAAGCCGTTTTATTTTATGGATGAGTATCCCCGAATGCCAGATCACAAAGGATCGTTATGCCTCAGATAGCCGTAGTTGGAAATCATGGCGGATGGTCGTCCGAACTCTTGGCCGATACCGTTGCCAGTGTAACCGGAAGCCGTCTTCTTGTGGAAATGGAGCATGTCTGCCTGGATTTAACCCATGGAAAAGTCTGGTATGACGAAATAGATCTGACCGCACTGGATGCCGTCATCATCAAAAAGATCGGACCGTATTACTCCCCCCATCTTCTGGATCGCCTGGAAATGCTGCGTTTTCTGGAGCATCAGGGAGTTCGAATTTTTTCGCGCCCCCTGAATATCCTTCGAGTGCTCGATCGCCTGAGCTGCACCATCACGCTGCGAATGGCGGGGATTCCCATGCCGCCGACAGCCGTCACGGAAGATACGAACCAGGCGCTTAAAATTATCAAAGCATATCAGGAAGCTGTTTTCAAGCCGCTTTACTCGACCAAGGCCAGGGGAATGCGGGTGATTCGGCATAGCAGAGAGGCGCATGTCGAAGTGGAGGACTTCAAGCAGGAAAATCCGGTCATGTATATTCAAAAAAAAATGGATATCCATGGCAAGGATCTGGGCATTGTGTTTCTGGGCGGCGAATATATCACCACCTATGCCCGCTGCAATGACACCTCCTCCTGGAACACGACTACGGTAAACGGCGGGAAATATGTCGCCTATGACCCTGCCCCGGAAACCATTGAAATCGCCAGAAAGGCCCAGTCGCTTTTCGATCTGGATTTTACCAGTGTGGATGTGGTTGAAACGCCGAATGGTCCGCTGGTGTTTGAAGTCTCCGCCTTCGGCGGGTTCAAGGGCATGGAAATCGCGCGGAATCTGAACGGCGCCAAGCTCTATGCCGATTATGTGTTAAAAAGGATCGCCTTATGATCATAAATGAATGCAGTCGAGAAAAACTGGCAGAAAGCATTCGATCCTCATACCCGCCCACAGATGATGTCCATCTTCAGTTTGGAAATTGCCATATTCGGGTCCAGTCCAATTCGGAGCCGGTAATAAACGGCATGAAACTGTATTTCAGTCCGTTCATCGGGGCACCATGCACGCCCGACAGGCTGATTTCCGTCTATCAGGCAGAAGATGTTACCGTAAATATGCCGCTTGCCGAAAAACTGCCCGATCCCGGTAAAACCCGGATAAAGGAGGAATATGCCGATATCGCAGGCGGCCGGATTGTTCGGAAACGATTGACCGGAATGGTCTTTGTTTTTGGTGGAACCGACCATATCGCCGCCGGCCCCTGCATGGATAACCTGAACCAGGTGGTCAATTTCATCAACAACCGGTATATTGAATGGCAACTTTGCCGGGGCGGCATTCTGGGACATGCCGCAGGAGTCCGGCTGCACGGCAAAGGCATTGCCCTGGCCGGATTTTCCGGCATGGGGAAATCCACGCTGGCCTTGCATCTGGTTGGTCATGGGGCGGATTTTGTCAGCAACGACCGGCTGATTCTGGAAAAAACGGCATCCGGCATCCGAATGCACGGCGTGGGCAAGCTGCCCCGTGTCAATCCGGGCACGATACTGAACAACCCGAGTCTTAAGGGGCTGCTACCCCCTCGGGATTTTGAGCGGTTTGCCGCCCTTCCCGAAGATGACCTCTGGAATCTGGAATATAAATACGATGTTCCGATCGACCGGTTTTTTGGTGCAGACCGGTTCGTTTTGAGCACCCCCCTGAATGCGATGATCATATTGAACTGGAAGCAAAACAAGGATGCCCCCCGGATGCAGCCGGTGAATATTGAAAATCGCCGGGATCTGCTTCCGGCTTTCATGAAATCCACGGGACTTTTCTTTCTTCCGGAACCTGCCATGCCGGCATCCGATCCATCGGAAGCTGCCTATGTCCGTTTGCTTGAGGCAAACCGGATTTTTGAAATATCCGGCGGCGTGGATTTCCAGGCTGCGGTCGACGCCTGTTTGAAATGGACGCAAGCCGAAACCCCGCCATGCATCTGAAACTTCACAAATCCGTCAGAGTTCCCGATCCGGCCAGAGTGGCCCTTTTTCAGAAATGCCCGGAGCTGGGCCCCGGGATTTTATTTTTCAGCGGCGGCAGTGCGCTTAAAAAACTCAGTCAGGAGCTGATTCAATACACACACAATTCCATTCATATCATTACGCCTTTCGACTCCGGGGGCAGCTCCGCCAGCCTGCGCGCCGCTTTCGGAATGCCGGCTGTGGGTGACATCCGGAACCGTTTGATGGCCCTTGCGGACCAGTCGTTTCAGGGCAATCCCGAGATATACACGCTTTTTGCGCACCGGCTGCCGAACCAGGCCGATCCTCAAACGCTCCACCAGATGCTGGACGCCCTTGTCAGCGGAAATCATGCCCTGGTCCGCAGCATTTCACACCCCATGAGAAAGATCATCCGGCAGCATCTGACCGTTTTTTACCGGAACATGCCGGACACTTTCGATTTACGGGGCGCCAGCATCGGAAATCTGGTGCTGGCCGGGGGGTATCTCAGCTATGACCTTCATCTGGATCCCGTGATTTACATTTACTCCAAACTGGTTCAAGTGCGCGGAACGGTCCGGCCGGTTGTCAACACGCCGCTTCATTTGGCGGCAAAGCTGCAAACCGGGGAAATGGTCCTTGGCCAGCACCGGATAACCGGAAAGGACTGCCCGAACCTTGCGGACGGGATCAAGGACATTTTTCTGAGCGCAACACTGAATCAATTCGATCCGGTGAACGTTTCCATCCGGGAGAAAATGGCAACACTGATCCGGGAGGCCGATCTGATCTGTTTTCCGATGGGAAGCTTTTTTTCCAGTGTCGCTGTGAATCTGCTGCCGCAGGGCGTCGGACGGGCCATCAGCCAAAATCCCTGTCCTAAAATTTTTATTCCGAACATGGGAAAAGATCCCGAGCTTCTGGGATATTCAATCCCGGATCAAGTACGGATGCTGCTCAAATATCTCCTGAAAGACTGCGCGGAAAATGCTTCCGCCCCGAGCGTCATGACCTGTGTCCTTCTCGATAAATCGCGAACGGATTACCCGGATGCCTCGCAAATTGACGGCCTGGAAGAGAAAGGAATTCAATTTCTCGCCATGGACCTGGCGCATGGCGAAAACAAGTCGATTATTGATGAAAAAAAGCTGATCCCGATTCTTCTGTCCCTGGCTTAGCCGGCTGATCACATATCCATTCATATCGATTGCATGGTAGGGGCCGGTGCAGCGATACTGCCCGCACCGAATAGGACCCTTCCTTGCTTTTGCCATCCTGACGGAACATGATGACGGTATCCCCTTCCATGCCGATCCAGCGCCGGCAGGACTTGTAGATATCGGAAAAATCGACAACCCGGCAAGGATACTCCCTTTCCCCCAATTTATAGATTTCCTCCCGCACCAGTTGGTAGTTCCGCGTCACAATTACCAGATGCTCCATGTCGAGAATGCGCAGTGTTGCCTTTCCTCCACCTGCGCCAAAGTCCATAAAGGCTTCCGGGCACTCCATGGTTGTCCGGTCATAATCCCGGCACGGAATAAGCAGCATTGCCTGTTTACCGTTTTCGGTCACCATCAGATTGAAGGTGCCCTGACTCAGCCATCCGTCCACGGAATCAATTGCACCATTGTTACTTCCCCGGCGGCCATACCGGACAAGCTTATTCTTTTTCAGGATCGCATGTTCCGACAGGGACTGATGATAGCGCATCCAGAGAAAGGATGCGCTGACATCCGTCCTGTTCTCGAAATAGATCTCCTGTTCACCCTGATTGGAAACCGCCTTCTGGGCGACGATTACATTTCCGATCTGAAATCCCCTGGTGGTCACCACGTACCGGATCTCTTCTCCTGCCGTCGATGACATCGCTCGGGGCGCGTCCGCCATCAATGAAACGCCAAGAAGCACTGCACACAGAACCATCACATTGCATTCGCGCATGGTAATCCTTGAAGTGTTCAACTGCAAATCAGCAAATCAAATCAGCGCCTTTTTCCGTTAATCGAAGTGTGGGGATGCGGCCGTTTACTTTCTCGATCAGTCCTTTATGAATCAGGTCGGTCACGGCCTGATTAAAATTGCCTTTTTCCTGCTTTGTCAGCAATCGCCAGTATTCTTTCAGCAGCCAGTTCGGCGGAATTGTATCATGATTGTACAACAGTGATCGAAACTTGCCTAAAATATCCCGTTTGATTGCCTTGGGTGTTTTCAACATGGTTTTTTTCTCCAGATATTTTTTCAATAAGTAAATTCAATTGCAGCATTTAAGCGGGAAGCTGCAACGATTTTTTCGTCATTATCCGTCATTTCATTATCCGCCATCAACGGTGAGGAAATAATGAAATCCGCCGTGGACCGGTTGCATGCCATTGGAATGTTGTAAAGCACGGCGATTCGCAGCAATGCCTTGACATCGACATCATGCGGATGGGGCTGCATCGGATCCCAAAAAAAGACGACGATGTCGATTTTTCCCTCGGTAATCAAAGCGCCAAGCTGCTGGTCACCGCCAAGCGGCCCTGACCGCAATTTGTGAATCGACAACTTCTGATGGCTGTTTCTCTCCTCAAGTTTGCTCAAGAGCGCTTTCTCAACAAGGTTGCCGGTTGTACCGGTGCAGGTGAGTTGATGTTGGAGCAAAATATCAAAATTCCATTCAACCCATTCGATGAGATCTTTTTTTCGATTGTCGTGCGCAACCAGCGCAATATGTTTCTGATTATTCATAAGAGGGTTTCCTTTGGTCGGTGAATGGTTCTGCTGCTTTTACTTCTTGCTTTGTCATGACAGCGCAATTTCCCACACCGATGTTAGGGAAATATGTGGTAATGATTAGTTTTTGATGAATCATCAGAGCACTCATTTTGGAATCCCCGATGGTCGTGAACATGGCTTGACATGGCGGTGGCGAAACGGTATCTTCCCGTCAGAACTGACCGGACAGTATTGGCCGGGTGGTATGGAACGGATGCTGCAATCCCCGGACGGGATTGACGAAACATCCATTTGTGACGAGGAGGTACGCCATGACCGCACCGATACCTTTTCAGATAACGGTTTCCAGGCAACTTGGAAGCGGCGGATCGGAACTGGGACAGCGACTTGCCTGCAGGCTGGGTTTTGCCTTTCTGGATCGAAAAATCCTTCAGCAGGCCGCCAAGGAGCTGGGAATGAGCGAGGCTGAGCTGGCCCATCGGGAAGAACGTATTCAGAACTTCTGGGTCAGGACGATGGAAGCGTTTTCAACCGGCTGCTTCGAATACACGATAAGCGCCCCGCCGCCGCGGGTGGTTTCGGATGATGCGCTTATCGATGCGGAGCGGCGGGTGCTGTGGCAACTGACATCCGGGGGGTCGTGTGTGATCGTCGGCAGGTGCGGCTTCCATTTGCTTGCCGGACGGGCCAGGTTGCTGAAAATCTTTGTTCATGCGTCTCGGCCTTTCCGTATCGGGCGCATGATGAAATTTTACGGGGCTGCCGACAAGACCGAAGCAGAGGAGATGATCGATTCAACGGACCGGGACAGGGAGCGGTATATCGAAAGGTATGCCGGAGTATCCTGGTATGATGCCCGCAATTATCAGCTTTCAATCGACATGTCCTTGCTGGGATTCGATGCGGCCGAGGAGATCATCGTTTCTCTGGCAAGGCGGATTTCGGAAGGCAACTGATGCCATGCAGGTGATGGATGAACTGAAACGGGAGAAAATTCTGGCCGCAGCCGCCGGACTTTTCGCCGCGCAACCCTTTCACAAGGTGCTGCTGAGCGATGTGGCCGAGGCTGCCGCAGTCGGCAAGGGAACGCTGTACATCTATTTCAAGAGCAAGGAAGACATTTATCTTTCAGTGCTTTACAGCGGATTTTCCGGGCTGGTGGACCGTCTCCGCGAGCGGTTGGACGAAGATATCCATGGCCCGGCGAAAAATCTGGAGGTGATGATACGGGAAATCGTCTGTTTTGCCTATCAGAATCCCCACCTCTTCGAGGTGATGCGCACGATCCCGGGCTGGGATGCCATCGATCGGACCCGCTGGGATGCCAAGCGCAGGGAATTGAAAGGTCTGATCGAATCCGTCATCCGCCTGGGCATCGATCAGGGGATTTTTGTCGACGCCCATCCGGAATTTACCGCGCGGTATATTCCGGGATGCGTGCGCTCTGTGCTGCTCGATGGAATCGAAACGGTCGATCGCGAGGTTCTGACCGATCATATCCTGCGGTTTGTCAGGGCCGCAATCACAGCCAAGGAGGATGCTTGTTGAATCGGCCGCTGTGCACATGGACGAGCGCGCTGCTGCTGGTCTTTATCTTCAACGGATGCGCGGTGAATCAGGAAAAGGATGTTCAGCTCTACCGGGACGTGCTCGATGCCGGAAAATCCGAAACCTTTTCCCGGTTTCATCCCGAAGATCCCCTCCTGCTGATGGATGCCCTGAAGCTGGCCAATGCGCAAAACGAGCAACTGGCCATGGCCGGTGAGAATTACCTTCAGACATTGATCGATAAGGACCGTGCCTTTGCAGCTTTTCTGCCGAAGATTAACTTCGCTTCGACATTCATGTTCCAGGGAAAGACGGCGCTTGCTCCCGACAACCCCCTGATCGCCGAGTTTGAACCCCAGCAGGCAACCGATTTGCCCGTGACGGGGAGTTTCGACCTGCATCCGTTTCGCGATGTGCCGGCCCTGCAGGCAGCCGGTAATAACGCTGAGATGCATCGGGCGCTACTTCTGGATCGGCAGGCGATCCTCATGCTGGATGTCTCCGGGATCTACTTTCAGGTGATGCATTCGGAAAAGCAGGCCGCTGTTTTGCGGCATTCGATTGAAGTAGCCCGGCAACGTCTCAAAGATATCCGGGTGAAGCAGCAGGCGGGGGCGGCGCGTCCCGTGGATGTCGCCCTGACCGAAGCGCAACTGGCGAAAACACAAAACCGGTTGATTCAGGCGGAAAACGATGTAAAAAATGGAAGGGTGATGCTGGCTTTTTTAATTGGCGTCCCGGAAGTAAACGGGCCGCTCGCCGACGGACTGATTGTTCCGACCACGGACTGGCGGATAGAACCCTTGCTGAAACTGGCTGATGCGTCCAGGCAGGATCTGATTGCCGAACAGGAAAGGGTTAAGCTGGCTTCAGCCGCGCTGGAAGCGGCCTGGGGCAGGTATTACCCGTCGGTTTCCCTCAATCTGACGTACTACCTGTCCCGCCAGACTTTTCCCGACGATGTGGACTGGTTTTCGCTGATACAGGTCAATGTCCCGATTTTCTCCGCGGGGCTGATTCATGCGGATGTCCGAACCGCCTATTCCCGTCTGCGACAGGCCCGGCTCGCAGAATCTCATGTCCGGCGGCTGGTACTGAAGGATCTGCGAACTGCCGTAGAGAACCTTCAAGATGATGATCAACGGATCGATCAGCTCGGTATTCAGGCAGCGGCGGCGCAGGAGGGGATGCGGCAGGCGGACGCCGCGTTCAAGGCCGGACTCGGTACAAACCTTGAACGACTGGTCGCGCAGGATGAGCTTCTTTCCGCAGAGCTGTCCCTTTCAACCGCCGAGTTTAGTCGAAACGTCGACTATTTGAGACTTCTGCGTGTGACTGGAACGCTGAATCCGGCTCTTTCCATTTGGCTTCCTGTTGCTGAAAACAATTTTCTTGAAATGAAAAATGAGTAAGATATGACACAGACTATCCAGAAGAACGGGATGACACCGGGTGAAATGGAATCCGAAATGGATGTGGATGCCTCCTGGAAACCGCCCGGGCTTTCACGTCGCAAAAAAATAATCCGCCGGGGCGTTGCCGGATTGGCTTTTCTGGCTCTGGCCCTCGGCATACCTTATTTTATCCGGTCCTTATCTTACGAATCAACCGACGATGCGTTTATCGACGGGGATATTGTTCCAATCAGCCCGCGGGTGTCCGGGCATGTTGCCAGAGTCCATGCAATTGACAATAAAGCCGTCCATACCGGCGATCTGCTGCTTGAATTGGATGCGCGTGATTTTGAAGCCAGACTGGATGCGGCGAAAGCGGTTCTGGAAGCTGCAAAGGCCGCCCACCAGGCGCGAAATATCGCCGTGGAGCTGACCAAAATTACCTCCACGGCGGAGCTGGATGAAGCACGGGATAACGTGGAAGCTGCAAAAGCCGCAGTTCAGAAAGCCGGCGCCAGTATCGTCCTTTCCAGGGCCGAGGTGGATCAGGCCAGAGCCGATGCCGATTCTGCAACTGCCCGGCATCAGCGCTACGCCACGGACCTGAAACGTTATCGTGAAATGGAGAAGGCCCGGACGGTGTCCCCTCAGGATCTGGACCATGCGGTGGCTGATGAACAGATTTCCGCTGCCGCCCTGACCGCGGCGGAAAAGAAAATCACCACTCAAAATGCCCGGGTTCAGGAGACCGAAGCAGCCCTGAAAGCAGCAGATGCCAATCTGCGCCAGGCCGATGCCCGTCTGGCAGCCGCTATGGCCGCACCCCAGCGGATCAAGCAGAGCAGCTCCCAGGCGGAAGTGTCCAGTGCCGATATCGATAAGGCCAAGGCCGAACTGGCACAGGCCCGGTTGAATCTTTTCTATACAAAGATTTATGCACCTTCTGACGGTTATGTGACCAAAAAATCAGTTGAATCCGGCCAGTTCGTGCAGACAGGACAATCGCTGCTTGCCATCGTGCCCCGGGCGGTATGGGTGATCGGCAATTTCAAGGAAACACAACTCAGACGGATGCAACCCGGGCAGCCGGTCCGGATTGTTGTGGACACATATCCAAGGCTCTCCTTTCACGGCCATGTGGACAGCATCCAGCGCGGCACGGGCGCCCGATTCAGCCTGCTTCCGCCGGAAAATGCAACCGGCAACTATGTCAAGGTCGTTCAGCGGATACCGGTCAAGATCGTTTTTGATCGGCCCGAAGAAATTACGGATGTGCTGTTGACTCCGGGCATGTCGGTGGTACCGAAGGTGAATGTCGATGCCAGAGCCGTATCGTCCGGCACATCAACAGAATCCGGAAGCGGGCGTGCCCCGGCCGCTGAAAAAAATGGAGCGGCCGCAGCGCCATGAATTCAGCCTTGGGAAATGCCGCCATTGAACCGGCCCAAGCCGTCAATAAATG
The DNA here is from genome assembly GCA_037442625.1 of Desulfobacteraceae bacterium. GTDB lineage: Bacteria > Desulfobacterota > Desulfobacteria > Desulfobacterales > Desulfatirhabdiaceae > RAAP-1. Next base: position 20,132 of record JBBIPX010000015.1, on the reverse strand, counting down.
GCTGGTGGCCATGACCGTTATGTTCGGTGCTTTTATGGCCGTGATGGACATCAGTGTCGTCAACGTGGCCATGCCGCACATGATGGGATCCTTCAGCGAAGACCTTTCATCGATCACCTGGGTGGCCACCGCTTACAGCATCGCCGAAATCATCATGGTGACGATGGCCGGCTGGTTCAGTACGCTCATCGGGCGAAAACGCCTCTATCTGTGGTCGTTTGCACTGTTCACGCTGGGATCCGTTCTCTGCGGCACGGCGGTGACATTTCCCCAGATGCTCTTCTACCGGGTCATACAGGGCATTGGCGGCGGCTCGCTGATCCCGATTTCGCAGGCCATCCTGAGGGAGTCGTTTCCCAAGGAGGAACAGGGAATGGCCATGGCCATATACGGTATGGGGGTTGTTCTGGCACCTGCCGTAGGTCCTGTCCTGGGCGGCTGGCTGACGGATTTCTACGGCTGGCCCTGGATATTTTTCATCAATGTTCCGGTCAGTATCGTCGGTATATTCATGGTCGCCGCCTTTGTTCATGATCCGCATTATCTCAGGCGCGGCATCCGCAAAATCGACTGGATCGGGATCATCCTTTTGACTGTTTCGCTCACCTTCATGCAGATCGTGATGGAACGGGGCCAGAACGAAAACTGGTTTGAATCGAATCTGATCGTTCTTGAAACCGCTACCTGCGTGGCATCCTTGATCGGGCTGGTATACTGGGAGTTAAAGATACCGGAGCCGGTGATAAATTTTCGGATTCTCGGGAACCTCTCCTTGACGCTCGGCTGTGCGATCGTACTGATTTTCGGAATAGCGCTTTTCGGCACCACATTCATCCTGCCGCAGTTTACGCAGGAGCTGCTGGGATATCCGGCATTTCAATCCGGTCTGGTGCTGGCGCCGCGCGCATTCATGCTGATGATATCCATGCCCATCGTCGGCCGGCTTTACAACCACGTCGATGCCCGGGTGCTGACCCTGTTCGGTGTCGGAGTCACATTCCTGGCATATTATGGCCTATCGGGACTGTCTCTTGCAGCCGGATACTGGAACCTTGTCCCCATGCTGCTGATCCTGGGCACCGGCATGCCGTTCATATTCGTAACGTTAAGCACCGTTTCGCTTTCTTCGGTATCCCGTCCGGACATGACAGATGCCACGAGCATGTACACGCTGGCGAACCGGGTCGGCGGCAATATCGGTTATGCACTGGCCGCCACAATCGTCGCACGGGGCGTTCAGATTCACCATTCATGCCTGGTTGAACATGTGAATCCTTTCGGTCCGGCCTACGCCGAATACAGCCGTATCGCCGCCAAAGCGATGGGGCATCTCGGCCTCAATGCACAGGCCCTGGGGCATGCGGTTCTCTTTCTATCCGACAGAATCGTCAACATCCAGTCGACCATGCTGGCATATAACGATGTCTCGTGGGCCTTTGCCTTGATGTTCCTGAGTACCATCCCCTTTGTGCTGCTGCTGCCGGGGCGTTCCGCGCTTAAGTGAGTTTGCTGTATTTAAAATCGTGACGCTCCTGTTTATCTTGGATTTTTTCCATGCAACGGTGCTTAAAAACAAAAAAATAATTTGACAGGATACGCGGATGTGCCCTAATCTTAACCCATATTATGACAGCCGTGACTGTTAGGGGTGCCCGGGAGATAAAGACGATCGGGCTGAGAATATACCCTTAAACTTGACCTGGATAATGCCAGCGTAAGGAAACATGGAGATAATCGCTAAAGCAGGTGAAACGCTTCTTACGCTTTCACCTGCTTTTTTGTTTTTTTGTAAGGGAGGACCCATATGAGCACCATCATTGAAGCGCTGCAAAAAGGAAACGTTCCGCCGCACATTCCCCTGCTTTTGGATGCTGAAAGTATCCAATTGTCACATTTCATCCAGAGCATCATCAAGGGACAGCTCGTCGTTCCGCGGAACAACCGGCACCGAACCTTGAATCCCGTTGCCATCGGCAGGGACGCCCGTGTAAAAATCAATGCCAATATCGGCACGTCTCCGGCAAGCTGCGATTTTGAGAACGAGCTTCAAAAGCTTCAGGCTGCAATCAATGCCGGGGCTGATGCGGTCATGGATTTGTCCATTGCCGGCAACAGTTCCGCTTTCCGAAAACGGATCATTGAAGAATTCGATATCACTCTGGGAACGGTTCCGATCTATGATGCGATGATCGGACTGGATTCCACGGACAAGCTCAATTTTTCGCATTTTTTGCGGATCGTGGAAAAACAGGCGGAAGAAGGCGTTGATTTTATGACCATCCATGCCGGACTATTAAGCCGGCACCTGCCTTTGATTGAAAGGCGAACGCTTGGCGTGGTCAGCCGCGGCGGCGCCATCATGGCACAGTGGATGAAACATCAGAAAAAGGAAAGTTTCCTGTATGCGCATTTTGATGAAATCCTTGCAGTGGCAAATGCCTATGATATCACCCTGTCCATCGGCGATGGGCTGCGGCCCGGCTGCACGCAGGATGCCAATGATGCGGCGCAGTTCGGCGAGCTTGAAATTATCGGAGAGTTGGTGCAGCGATGCCGATCGGCAAACGTCCAGGTGATGGTGGAAGGGCCGGGCCACGTACCGCTGCATCTGATCGAAGAAAACGTCAGAAAGGAAAAAGCGCTTTGCGACGGGGCGCCGTTCTATGTGCTGGGGCCGCTGGTCATCGACTACGGCGCAGGGTACGATCATATTGCAGGGGCCATCGGCGGGGCACTGGCGGGGATGTTCGGCGCCGACTTTTTGTGCTACGTGACGCCCGCGGAGCATTTGCGCCTTCCCACGCTTGAGGATGTCCACGAAGGGGTCATCGCATCCAAAATCGCAGCGGCTGCGGCGGATCTTGCCAGAAAACGCCCCGATGCGATATCCCGGAATCTGGAAATGTCAAAGGCAAGAAGGCGCTTTGACTGGAATGCCCAGGAAGCGCTTTCCATCGATAAAAGCAAATTCAGCCGCTACCTTGAAAAAGTCGGCACGGAATCGCCGGGCGCCAAGAATGACCTGCCATGCACCATGTGCGGGGAATGGTGCGCGATGAAGCGTCTATAGTCAAAGGAGTATTTCGCATGAAGACAACAGCGCAATCCGTCTGGGCCGATGTGCTCGCAATTCGTGACCAGGCGCCGCTGGTTCACAATATTACCAACTATGTGGCCATGAACACGACGGCAAACGCCCTGCTTGCGATCGGCGCATCTCCGGTAATGGCGCATGCCCGGGAGGAAGTCGGCGACATGGTCAAGATCGCCAAGTCGCTGGTGATCAATATCGGGACCTTGAGTGAAATGTGGATTCAGTCCATGCAGAAAGCAATGCTTCAGGCGCAAAGCTGCAGCGTGCCGATCGTTCTGGATCCGGTGGGAGCCGGCGCAACCCCGTATCGCACGGAAACGGCGATGCAGCTTCTTGCTGTGGCGCCGGTTGCCGTCATCCGCGGAAATGCCTCCGAAATCATGGCCATTGTGCAAAAGGGCTCAAAAACCAAGGGGGTTGACAGCATTTCGGGTCCGGAATCCGCGGTGAGCGCCGCAAATGAATTAAGCAGGGCTTTTGGCGCCGTCGTCTGCATCACGGGAGAGACCGACATTGTCGTTTCCAGTGATGCCATCGGAAGAATCCGGAACGGTCACTCCTTGATGGCAAGGGTCACGGGCCTGGGATGCACTGCATCCGCGATCTGCGGCGCCTTTCTCGGCGTCAATCCATCAGCGTTTGCCGCGTCTGTTCACGCAATGGCGGTCATGGGAATTGCCGGTGAAATGGCCGCGGAACTGTCAAAAGGGCCTGGAAGTTTGCAACTGCATTTTCTCGATATCCTCTATGCCTTATCGGAATCAGACATCCTCACACGGATAAAACTGGCAAAATGAACATCGCCGGAATCTATCTGGTCACGGACCGGACTTTGCTTTTCGGAAAATCGCTGGATGAAATGATTATCTCCGCCGTTAAAGGCGGCGCGACCATGGTCCAGCTCCGGGAAAAAGAGGCTGGCGCCCGCTTTTTTATCGAAGAAGCCCTGCGCATTAAGGACCTTCTTGCCCCGTTCGGCGTTCCCCTGATCATTAACGATCGCGTGGATGTGGCGCTTGCCGTCGGGGCGGAAGGGGTTCATATCGGCCAGGAAGACATGCCGTATCCGCTTGCCCGAAAGCTGCTGGGACCGGGGGCCATCATCGGTTTATCGGTTGAATCCCCGGAGCAGGTTGCGGCGGCGGAAGCTTTCGATGTCTCCTATCTGGGCGTCAGCGCCATATTCGCCACCCCGACAAAAACCGACACCCGGCGCCATTGGGGGCTCGACGGGCTGCGGAAAATCAGGGCCATGACCCGGCGGCCCCTTGTTGCAATCGGAGGCATCAACGCATCGAACGCCGCGGATGTCATGCGGGCCGGAGCGGACAGCCTTGCCGTCGTATCCGCGATTTGCTCCGCACCCGATCCGCAACTGGCCACGGAACACCTCCGGGAAATCTTTCTCAGCGCCGGATACGCGCAAAACGAGCGAGGTCACTGATGCCTGTTGGAAACCATCCGAAACCAAAAAATGAAAGGAACGCCATGAAGTATTTCAGGCTTCTGACCATTGCCGGCTCCGACAGCGGCGGCGGCGCCGGCATTCAGGCGGATTTGAAGACATTTTCCGCACTGGGATGCTACGGCATGTCCGTAATCTGCGCCCTGACCGCCCAAAATACCAAGGCAGTGACCGGTATTTATCCGGTTCCGCCGAAATTCATCATAGCGCAGATCGACGCCGTCATGGAAGATATCGGCGTTGATGCCGTAAAAATAGGCATGCTGCATTCCCCGGAAGTGATTATGGCCGTTGCAAAACGGCTCAAGCATTACCAGACGCCAAATATCGTCGTTGATCCGGTGATGGTTTCAACCGGGGGAGACAAACTGCTTCAGGATGAGGCGGTGGATGCCCTGAAAACCATCCTTTTTTCAGTGGCGGACGTGATCACGCCCAATTTGCCGGAAGCCGCCATACTGCTGAACCTGCCGCTTAAAACCCTTTCCGGGGCAGACAGCGCGGAGCTTGCAACCGCATGCAAAAGCCTGTCCGCATTCGGGGCAAAGGCGGTTGTTCTGAAGGGAGGGCATTCGCATTCCGGACCGGTCCTGGATTTACTTTATACTCCCGGAAATGACCGCCTGAAATCTTTTGAATCCGAAAGAATCGACACCCGGAATACCCACGGAACCGGTTGCACGCTGTCTTCCGCAATTGCCGCCCATCTGGCCAAAGGTCTTTTGCTTGAAGATGCCGTCCAGCAATCAAAAAAATATATTGCCGGAGCACTGGAGGCCGGTGCGGCCTATCGACTCGGAAACGGGCACGGGCCTGTCCATCATTTTTACAGGTATTGGGAATAAAGAGCATCCGAAGGGATCTTCGCGAATCTGTCTTTTAAATCCGCATGGATTAGCGGGAACAACCGGATCAGAACGCAGCCGGAAAACGAAAGGAAATTGATGACACATCCGGAATTGGAATTGCTGGAAAAATTCCGAAATCAGTCCCAGATGCTCGCAAACAAGGTCAAGAAACGGTTCAGGCACCTTCGCAAGCGTTATGCCGGACAGAACATCGAAGTGTTCAGACTATACGACTGGGACATCCCTGAAATTCGCGCTGCTGTCGACTGGTATGCCGGACATCTGGTCATTGCCGAATACAAAAGGAAACAGTCCAGTCCCGAGTGGCTGCCCATGATGGGAGCTGCCGTGGCCGAGGCATTGAATGTTCCTTCAGAAAAGGTTCACCTGAAAGAAAGGTTCATGGGGAGCCAGGAAGGCACCCGGTATGAACGTCTCGATTACACGGAACAGAAGCTTGTCGTTTCCGAAAGGGATCTTTTTTTCTATGTCAATCTTTGGGACTATGTGGATACCGGACTTTTTTCAGACCACAGAAATACGCGGCAAATTGTAAGAGAAATGGCTCATGGCAAGGATTTCCTGAACCTTTACTGCTACACCGGCTCATTCTCCTGCTATGCGGCAAAGGGAGGGGCGCGCCGGACGGTTTCCGTGGACAGATCCGAAACCGCAATCCGATGGGCCAGGGAGAATATGAATCTGAACGGGATTTATGCGGAAGGGAACACGCTGGTTCAAGCCGACACATTCGATTTTCTCATGAAAGCCAAACGGGAGCATCAAACATTCGATCTGGCTGTTGTCGATCCGCCGTCTTTTTCAACAACCAGGGAAAAAACGCACGATTTTGACATATCGGCGGATCACCCCATGCTCCTTGCCGCCGTTGTTTCGCTGATGAGAACAGGCGCCACGATCTTCTTCTCGACCAATCATCAGAATTTTGTGCCGCACCTGGATCAACTCGAAATCGCAGACGCGAAGGAAATCTCTGCCATCACCATTCCCGAGGATTACGCCAGCAAGAAGAAAAGCATTCACCGCTGCTGGCAGATCACGGTTTAATGGGGCCAGGGTGGATTTGAGAGAAAAGGCTTTTGCGGCGATTTTTCACGCAGGGCGTCGCCGGACACTGAAGATTTCCGCGAATTCCAAAGCGGTCACGGCGGATGCTACGGAATCCGTCTCGCCCAGGGTCAGCACCGCTGCCTCTCCCACAGCCGAACCGAGCGGATTCAAGATGTCAAGCCGCTCGCCGCGCTTCAGGCCCTGTTTTTTCCCAAGAGAAAAGGCGAACTGGATTCCGTCCGGTACACGCTTGACCATGTAAACCTCAGCCTGACCCGTCTTTGCCAATTCTTTTTCTATAAGGCTGGAAACACCATAATTGAAAAGAATAATAATACCAAGCCCCGGAAAAAGAATGGATGCCGCCCATCCGGTTGAAATCCCGCAATAGCGTTCGAGCCAGGGGCCATGACTTTTTCTCAGACTCAGCATATCCGGATAAACCTTGGCAAGAAAAACAAGGGCCGAATTGATCTTCGGATCCCCGGCGTCCCGAACCTTGATCACATACTCTCCGGGCAGCGCCTTGGCGGAGACCCGCACCTTTCCCCGCCACATCGTATTGCCCAGCCAGAAACCGGAAAATACTTCCGTGAATTGAAGAACCACTTCGGGATCGTCTGTTTCCGCAATCAGATCCGCCAGGTTTTCAGATTTTTCAGGCATGACGCCGGTCAGGTCGTACTGCCCGCCCACTTTTGTGTATAATACATTAAATTTATATGTAAATCTGGATATCAGCGAATCCAGCAGGACGATGGTGATCAAAATACAAAAGACGGCCCCGATTCTGCCGGCCGTCTTTCGAAAGTTACATAGACTCTCGGGGGTCATACGGCAACGCCTGCATCTTTGGTCTTAAACCGACGCAGTAAAAACAGGGCAGATAAAACAGTCGGAAAAAGAAGGCTGAAGAAGGTTTTCACAAAGGTTGGCGTAAATGCCTCCGGCGCCAGGTTGGCAAAATACATCGCAACGCACAATTCAACCAGAAGCAGCATATCCAGGGTGATGACGACAAGCTTTTGTTTGAAGTTCAATCCGTCAATAACCGGGGCATCCATTTCGGCATCGCTGTTGAACACATTTATCATGCACAGTCTCCTTCAATGACAACATTCCGGAGGGGCTTTCCAGCCCCGCCCGGATTTGAATGGTGCTATTTCTTGAAAATGTCCGTCTTGCTGATGTTCATGACCCGTAGTGCCTTTCCCGGTTCCTTGAAGTAAATCCTCATCTCGTCCCCGGAATCCCAGGTATAATCCGGTAGCGCGAAATATTCGGCAGGCACACTGAATGTAACAAGCAATTTCTGACGAGAGGAATAGATGGTGATCTGTTTCTTGTCCTTGTCAACCATCGGAAATTTCTTGGCCTTTTCCGTTGCGACATCATAGACCAGTGGGTGTTTTCGATCGATATTTTCTTGCTCGTCAATTGGAGTGTAATCAATGGTTTTAAAATTCTGATGCGCCTTGTCGAAGATGACCATCTGCTTTTTCTGGGTATCCAGTTTCATGCGAAGGCCGATCTTGGGGTCCGCGCCCATTTCCTGGGGATTCGCCGGCTTCAGGTAGGTTACCGGCGGCAGCGAGCTGTAATCCGGATTCTTGGCATCGTGTTTCACATCCCGAATGATGGTGATAAGACCCTTTTCCTTATCAAACGCTATGGCTCTTCCCTGATCCACTGTTCCAAAATCCGTACACCCGAAAAATAAGACCGGCAACAGGATTGCGGTGATCGCTGTCCAAAATATTTTTTTCGTCATATCGACTCCTTACGCATAATTTGATTTGATATTAAATAAATCATGCAGTTACATTTTTTCGGGCCAATTCAGCCTTGGCCCCTTTAATGAATGCCAGAATAATATACAGGGATAGGGCTGAAACCAGGCCCAGAATCAGTACCGTGGCCGAGTCGTCCATCAGTGTGCCATAGGCTGGATACCATTTCCCGATGAATTTCATAAGGATGGAGAGCGCGCAGCCGATGACCGCAAGACCAAAGGCGATGCGGATGCCATAACCCTTGATATATTTGGTGGCCACTGAGCCGATCTGCGCACCGATTGCCGCACCCATCAGCATGATGATGGCCGCCACCAGTTCAATTCTCCCCTTGAAAGAATAAGTGGCAGCGCCGTAAAGACCGGATATCATGACTTCAAAAAGGTCGGTTCCCACTGCAACATGCGTGGGACAGCCGATAAAATAAATCAGGGCCGGCATACGGATCAGGCCACCGCCGATTCCCAGAATACCGGCCAGCCAGCCGGTCAGAAAGCTGACGAAAATCGGCAGCCACGCAGAGCAATAAATGCCTGCGACATTTAAATGCACCATGGGCGGTATTTTCAGCTTATGCAGCGTCTTGTGCCATTCAATTCCGGTGCTAAGAGCGTCAACTTCTTTTCCTGCTTTAATCGCGGCGCGGTCCTTCTGCCTTTTTTTTAACACATCATGAAAGACCATCCAGGCAATTAGAACCAGCAGCACCAGATAGATATAGCGAACCACTTTTTCAACGTTGCCGAGACGCTCCATCCACATGACCATCTGCGCGCCGATCTCAAATCCGACGATTGTTCCTACCAGCATAATAAAACCGAGCTTGTAATCGACATTGCCGAATTTTCCATGTCTCATGGTGGAAATCAGCGACTTACCTGCCATGTGAGCGATATCCGTACCAATTGCAAAAGCCATGGGAAACCCAAGAATATTCAGACCAGGGGTTACCATCCACGCCCCGCCCATGCCAAAAAAACCACCGATTACACCGACGCCAATACCGAGAATGATCAGCCCCGGCCAGAATATTTTAACACCTGCGATAGGCATCAATACATATAACCATTCCATGCTATCCCCTCCTTGAACCGTTAAATTGCAGGATCAATGTTCGGACAATTCTCTGTGCTCCAGGTCCAGTCCGATGAGTTTCATAAAAAAATCCGCTATTGTTCCGAATATGACACCGATGAGCGGGATCAGAATAACGGTAACCACGGTGAAATAAACATGGCTTTCGTTGTAGAGATTGGCCCACCAGGACTCAAATAGCGGCAAACCGCGCGTGTCGGCAACAATGACCATCATGTCGATATTTCCCCCTCCTGCCGCCGTCGCCAGAGCTGGCAGCAGCAGAATCAAACCGGTTCCGCCGATAACAAGAGAAGCCACGTGCCTGTAAATTTTTTTAAAACATTTCCCCATGAGAGATTCCCTCCATAATTTGTAAATGAAACGGGACCAACCTAGCGAACAACCAGAACCGAACACGGCGCATAGGTCACGACCTTTCCGGCCGCACTGCCAACCAGAAGCCTTTCCATGCCGGTTTTGCTCTTGTGACCCATTACGATCATGTCAATTTCATTTTTGCCAGCATATTTGATGATATTCTCGGCAGCTGAATAGCCGGCCTCTACAACTGTATTGACTGTAACACCTGCCTTGTCAGCTTCCGACAGTCCCTTGGCAATCGTATTTTCAGCCATTTTTTTCAAAGCAGCACCTGCCTGCTTCAATCCGCCTTCGTCTTCCGGAAAATCCGGGTACACATTCATCAGCGTCAATTCGGCTTTTTCTTTCTTGGCCATGTCCACTGCTTTGCCCAATGCCTTAAGAGACGGGCCCGAATTATCAAATGCCACTAAAATCTTCATGTTTCACCTCCTTTAAACTGTTTGCATACAAAAATTTGCTTTAATACCCATCGTTTCAGAATTGCGCGATTTGTTTTGACTGGGTTAAAAGCAACATTCGTACCACAGCACAAATCATGCCCTGCAACCTTTTTTAAATATTTTATAATTAACCGATAACATTATTTATTATTTAATTTATGACTATTTGTGCTCAACTGTGATAATTTCACACCATAAAAATAGCGCTTGTTTTTTTGCATGACCCCTGTTTAATATATTGCGCAATATGACGGCTATTTTCGATGCTGACTTGACTGTTTTGCGCAAAAAAGGAGGGCTGATGAATCTTTTTTTCAGGGAATCTTTCGCTATCAGAACTTCCCTTCTTTCGGAAAAATTTTCCACATGGAGTATTCGGAAAAAGCTGATTACGGCCATCCTGCCGCCTGTGATATTCATTATCCTGGTCACCGGGTTTGTTTCCAACTGGTTTTCCTCCAGATTTCTGAATATGGCGCTGGAACGTTCCTCCCGGCTGCAATGCATTGCCCAGGGACATGAAATCGAGAGTTTACTGGAAAGATGCCGAATTGATTTGATTACCCTGTCCCAGAAACCTGTCAGCAAAGATGACATGAAGCAATTTCTGGCTATTCATAAACAGACCGGGGGGGATTTTTATCGGGAACTCGCCTATATCGGAGTCGACAGCAGCAGGCGATATTTTCTGCTGAACGCCGGGCCTTCTGTCCAGGAACTTCGTCCGGATCAGCTTTCAGAGATCAAACCCAACCCTCTGGTTGTATTTGAACACATTCGCACTCTGACTTCCGGGCAGTTTTATGTCTCTGAAATTGCAGAAACGTTTTATCCGCTGCCTCTGGATAAAAACGGGCATACCCTTACCACGGTTGTCCTGCGAATGGCCATTCCCTGCTTTGATCCGGAGGGTCAAACAGAAGGATTCCTGATTCTGGGGCTGGATGTCCAATATTTGAGGAACATCCTGTCTCTTTTCAATTCCTCCCAGTCACCCATTCATGCATTTCCCCGCACTCCCGAACCCCGCTATGCCTATATCTTCGATCGCCACGGCTGGATGCTGTTTCAATCGGAAAGCCCCGAGGAAAAAGGCGCTGAACTTTCAACCTCAAAAATCCGATCCGGCTTAACCGGGACCATCGGCAAGCCTGGCTTGAATACAGCGTTTAGGCCCGATCCGGAATATGTATCCTTCTGGAACATGATTGTTGATGTTCAGGCCGGAAATCCTGGAGCCATCACTATAGATGAAAAAGGAAATCAGACCCGATCCCAGACAGACAATTATTATCTGACGTATACGCCCATCCGTTTCCAGTCCGATGCCCGATCCGGAAAGGAATCGATTATGGGCTTGGCTTATCTTGACAGAACCCGGCTGACCCTGGCGGCTCAGTTACGTCAATACGACGTATTGTTCGTCCTGACGATTCTGACCGTCATTGTCATCACAACGGTCATCTTTGTTGTCAATCGTATTATTACCCGCCCCATACTGGATCTGGCAAATGCTGTATCCGGAATCGACCCTTTAAGGCCTCTCGAAGAAATCCATGCTCCCGATTTGGATCAAGAAACGACCCTGCTGAAAAACGCAATCAACACAATGTTATCCACAATGGCCAGGCAGCTCGAAGAAATAGAACGAAGGGATAGGCACATTCAAATCGCGGGCCAGCGTGAAAAGATAAGGCTGAATGAGGAAACACCCCCTGCAGTATCCGCATCCCAGGCGACAATAAATGATCTTGTCGGATATGGCCCCCTGCTCGAATCACTGAAATCCGAAATACTGAAGGCAGCCAGTATCACCGCGGATGTGTTGATCACCGGCGAAACCGGAACCGGCAAACAATTAACATCGGAAGCAATTCACCATAACAGTCCGCGCCGAAACGAACCGTTCATTACCATCAATTGCGGAGCTCTGGATGAGAACCTGCTTCTGGACGCGCTTTTCGGGCATGTAAGCGGCGCTTTTTCTGATGCCAAAACGGATCGGAAAGGCGCATTTCTTGCCGCCGACAAAGGAACGCTTTTTCTGGATGAAATCGGCAACGCCTCGCCAAAGGTCCAGCAGGCGCTGCTCAGAACACTTTCTGTGCAAAAAGTAAAACCCCTGGGGGCGGACACGGAAATCGATATTGATGTTCGGTTAATTTCCGCCACCAACGAAGACCTGAAATCCCTGATTGATCGCGGGGTTTTCCGGGAAGATCTCTATTATCGCCTGAAGGTTATCTCCATAACCACCCCGCCGCTTCGGGAACATAAGGAGGATATTCCTGCTCTGGTCGATTGTTTTATCAAAGAAGCTTCGATCAGAATGCAAAAAAACGGTATCGGCTTGAGCCGGGGCGCTCTGGAGCGTCTTAAAAATTACAATTGGCCGGGCAATGTCCGGGAACTTAAAAACTGTATTACCCGGGCTGTTGCCATGGTGGAGTCGGATGTGATTCAAACGGAAGACATACGGCTCGAAGAAGTTTCCGAGGAAATGCCGTCGATTACCGTGATGGAGCTGACACCCCCTCTGTCAAGAATCCAGGACCGCAGCAGCTCACGGGATACCACCCATGCCAAACACCCGGATTTAAGCAAACGACAACAAAAAGCATTCCCCGCGATTCTTCAAAAAGGCGGGATCACCCGCCACGAATACCAGCAATTGATTGGAACGGACCTGCCGAACCGCACGGCCCAGTACGACCTGCTGGATCTGGTAAAAAAAGGCCTTTTAATAAAGACCGGAAACGGTCCTGCAACACGCTATTATCCTGCAAAATAAAACGGATTATTGCGCAACGATAACCCATATCGCGCTGAAAAAAATGCAGCCCCCCTGTATGCAGCGCTTTCCGTTAAATCCGATTAATTTATTGTTTTTTTGGTATTATTATTTGAAAATCAACGATCGGGCCGTACGTCCGGAAGTCGCGCCGAGAACATTCCGATTTGTAATGGTCAAGTAATTGCATATTAACCGGTCATGATGGCTGCGCAAAGAGGTGTTATGCTGATCGGCAAAATCAAATCCTTGTTTCAAACAAAGGGGAAAACAAAACTTTCCCGGAATGACATTCAAACCCTATTTCGTGCCAAGTACGTCAATTTCAAGATTCTGCTGGATTCGAATTCAGAGCTGTTGAAAATCATATCGGAAATAGAGGAAAAGCTGCGCGGTGAAACCATTTTCGGCATGTCATTTATCCGCTCGCAGACGCTACGCGCGCTGTTTCATGCCGGCAGGATGATCCGAAGCTTTGAAAGCCTCTCCGGACATCCTTCTGCCGCACTGTCTGAGGTTCTGGACGGGATCCATCAAGTTATCCGGCAGGAACAGGAAATTCAGCCGGCAGCGAAAATTTCCGAATACATTCTGCCGTATGATCGCATCAACCAAGAAATGACCGTAGCCGTCGGAGGCAAGAGCGCCAATCTGGGAGAAATCCTGAATCGTGTTCACCTGCCCATTCCCAGGGGGTTTGCGATCACCACAACGGCATTTGACGGGTTTATTCAGTCAAAGGGGCTGGTTGAGGAAATCCGCAAACGGAAAATGGAGCTGGATATCATCGCTCCGGAAACCATTGTCAGCGTCAGCGAAAACATCCAGCAACTGCTGATTCAGGCGGAGATGCCGAAAGACATCGAAACAGCGATTCTGGATGCCTACCACCAGGTTTTCGATCCTGTCGCAGCGCAGACGGGATCAGTCCCGGTCGCCCTGCGGAGCAGCGCCATCGGCGAGGATAGCGAGATGTCTTTTGCCGGTCAATATCTCTCCGTCCTGAATGTGCCCCGAAAGGACATGATCGCGGAATACAAACGCATCATCGCAAGCCTGTTTACCGCCAGGGCTATTTCATATCGACAGCACATGGGAATCCCGTTTGAAGATGCCGCCATGAGTGTGGCGTGCCTGGAAATGATCCCTGCCCGCGCCAGCGGTGTCATGTACAGCAGCCATCCTTTCAATGTACATGAAGACAACATCATTATCCAGGCTGTCTGGGGTTTGGGGCCCTATGTGGTGGACGGAATCATTACACCGGATTCCTATACGCTTTCCAAAAGTGACCCGCCTCAAATTCTGGACATGAAGATCTCCTGCAAAAACGTTAAACTGGTTTGCCGGAAAGAGGGGTCTCTGGCCGAGGAAGCTGTCGCGCTGGATCTTCAAAATCAGCCCTGCCTTCTCCGGGAGCAGGCGGTGTTGCTGGCATCCTATGCCGCCCGGCTTGAAAACCATTTTCAATGCCCGCAAGATACCGAATGGGCAATTGATACCGAAGGACAGATCCGGATTCTTCAAACCCGGCCTTTGAGAAGAATTCAAACCGGTGCGGAAGGAGCTGCGACCGCCGCATCCGATCCATTTCCCGGCTATCCCGTGATTCTCGAAGGCGGCAGTATCGCCAGCCCGGGAGTGGGCTATGGACCGGCATTTCATGTCCGTTCAGAAGCCGATCTCATGGCGTTTCCGGAAGGCGGGATACTGATTGCCTCCTACTCCTATCCCCAGTACGTTCTTGTGATGCAAAAAGCGCAGGCTCTCGTGACCGATTTCGGGAGCATTACGGGACATATGGCGTCTCTGGCCAGAGAATTCAAGGTGCCAGCGCTCTTAAACGCAAAAATAGCAACCACAACCATTGAGCCCGGCAGAATGATTACAGTGGATGCCTATACCGGAAGGATTTACGATGGAAAAGTGGATAAACTCCTTGAAATGCGAATTGAAAAGAAATGGTTCATGAAGGAAACACCGGTGTATCATCTACTGCGAAACCGCGCAGATCTGATCCTTCCGCTCAATCTGATTGATCCGAAATCCACCCGGTTCATCCCCGAGAACTGTAAAACCATCCATGACATCATGCGCTATGTCCACGAAAAATCTTATGGTGAAGTATTTCAAATCAGCGATTTGGCCTCGGATCGCGGCAGCATGGCCGTTCGCCTGAAAGCCCCGCTTCCGCTGGATCTCTATATCATCGATCTTGGCAACGGCATTTCCGAGGATGCCTTTCAGTCATCAACCGTTGCCGTGGATCAAATCACATCAGCTCCTTTCAACGCCTTGCTCAGGGGGATGCTTCGAAAGGATCTGCGGGCGATGGAACCCCGGCCCATTGAGCTGAAAGGTCTTTTCTCCGTCATGAGCCAGCAGATGCTCGCTCCCCCGAACCGTGCCACGGAACGGTTCGGAGATAAGAGCTATGCCATTATTTCGGATAAATACCTGAATTTCAGCTCACGCGTGGGATATCATTACAGCATTCTGGATACCTACTGCGGCCAGACGCCGACCAAAAATTACATTAACTTCCAGTTCAAAGGCGGCGCAGCCGACGATGTCCGCAAGAACCGGCGCGTACGTTCCATTGAGAAAATACTGGGGGCACTGGGGTTTCTGGTTGAATCGCAAGGAGACAGGGTGACGGCAAGATTTGCAAAGGAACAGCCGGCGGTTATTGCGGAAAAACTGGACTATATTGGCCGTCTGCTGCTTTTTACGCGACAAATGGATATGCTGATGAAGACTGAAAACAGTGTCAGCCATTTGGCGGAATGTTTTTTGAAAGGAAACTACAGCCTGGAAACCCGGCGGGAATCTTGATTATTCATGATTTGAATTACTTATTACCGTTTACGTTTTTTCCTTCCCGCTCCGTTTTCCGCTCGTGAGCCAGGGTTATCCGATCCAACAACTCTTCGGTGTCGCAGGGTTTCATCAAATAGTCATTGACGCCGAATTTCATGATTTCAACGGCGGCATCCAGAAAGGCATGGCCGGATAAGACAATGACCTCGGCCTTGCATCCCTGTTCCCGCATGTTGCGGAGAACATCCATGCCGCTCATTCCCGGCATTTTTATGTCCAGAAGCACCACGTCAATATTGCGGGTTTGAAGAAACTCCATCGCTTCTTCTCCCCTACAAGCGCCAAACGCCTGAATGCCTCTGGCCTGAAGCCGTCTTATCAAAACAGACCGGAAACCGTCTTCATCGTCCACAATCAGCACACAAGGCAATTCAGACATTTAAGTCCTTTTATCCCAACCCGGCGGTAATCATTATAAATCTCTTATTCAACATAAACTTTCTGCCCCGGGAATATTTTGCTTCCCGATGACAGGTTGTTGATGCTTAAAAACCGATCTATCGGCATATTGTGGCCGGAAGCAATGGAAAAAGCGTTTTCGCCTTTCTTAACCATATACTTCTTCAGGCCGG
>JBBIPX010000015.1:0-3617 GCA_037442625.1 Desulfobacteraceae bacterium | reverse complement strand
GGAACCAAAAGAACCATGCCGGGTTTGATTTTTGCGGATTTATGCAATTTGTTGGTCTGAATAATGTTTTTTTGACTCGTTTGATACAATTTGGCCAAAGACGCCAGAGTTTCGCCGCGTTTTACCTTGTGGGAAGCCAGTTTCTCCTGATGAGAAGCCGCCTTCTCCTGTTCAACAGCCTCTGCCGGCGGGCCATTGGATTCCGGTATGGCGTCCAGTTGGGATAACAGCATGTCAGATGTGCCCAGCGGAATTTTAAACTGGTAATTATCACCGGGAATGATGCCGTATCGCAGTTCGGGATTCAGTTGTTTAAGGGTGGATTCCAGTATCCCCGTTGTATCGGCAATGCTTTTGATTTGTAGTTGACGGGAGACCGGAACAGTTTCGTATTCCACCGACGGCTCCGGACGGATATCCGTCAGACCATACTGTTTCAGGTTTTGTATGATATGCAGGGTCGCCTGAAATCGAGGGACATAGCGAGCGGTTTCGCGAGGCAGTTTTTCGTAAAGATCCCAAAAATTATCCAGGTAATTGATGCTCTGTGTGTTAATGGTCCGAAGTACCCGGCCTTCCCCGCAATTATAAGCAGCCAGAACCGTTTCCCAGTCGCCGAAAAGATGATGCAGCTCTTTCAAATACAAAATAGCCGCTTTTGTTGATTTATAAGGATCCAGCCTTTCATCCACGTATTTATCCCTGGAAAGGCCGAACCGATAACCGGTTGAGGGAATAAATTGCCATAGTCCCAAGGCTCTTGCCGGCGACAATGCCTTGACGTTATAGCCGCTTTCTATCAGCGGCAGCCAAGCAAGTTCAATCGGAAGCCCTTCCTTGGCCAGTTCGGCCTCAACGTATTTCCGATAGCGCCCTGAACGCTGGTAGGCGTTGATGAAAAAATCTTTTTCGCACCCCGTGGTCAAAGACTCGATTTCCGCCTTCACGTAATCGTTCATGACCATGGGAATGGCATTGAGGCTGCCTTTCGCAACAACGTTCCGCGATCCGTATATATCCTGAATTCGACGGGTTATCAGATATCTAAGGTCTTCTTTCTGCTGAATGAGGCGGGGCCGGTTAAATGTGTCCACCTTGATAATCAGGGCATAGGCCTGATCCAGAGAAGAAATGGCGTTCTCCAGTTGGCCTTTCATCCAGTAATCCTGAGCTAACTGGCAGAAGTCCAGAGCTTCATCTAGAATGTTCTGGTTTTTAATACCGAAATTGATGCGATCTCCCTGTTTATCATCGTTTTCAGCCGCATCAACATCTGACGTGCCATCCATTTCGGCATCTTCGGATATCCGAAAAGAGGCGGGCGAACGGCGGCCAAAAGCCGTGTCTTTGGCAGGATCACATGTTATTTTGGTTGAATCGGAGCCGGATGCTCCCGATTTCGCCGAAGAAATATCCTGCGTCTGATGCGCGCAGCCGTTCAGCCAAAACAAGAGGATCACGAAAACGGACATGGACAATCTGTATGATTTCAAATGTAGTTCCTCATAGAATATTCATGTTGAAAAATCAGCGTCTAATACGTATGGTCAGCATATTTATCTAAGAACCATCTACTGGTTGAATGCTATCGAATTACAAAATCCTTTGGCATGTGTCAAGTTAGTTTTCATGGTAAACCTGTAAGCTCAATGCCTTGCTTGCCGCTTTTGGCATGCAAACCGTCAGTTGCCGTCATTTCGGGCCTGACGTGATACTAAGTATTTTTAAATCGTTATGTCACTTCGGAGTCTCGGACTGCTATCCGGGAATTCCCGGCGCAACAATGACTGGGACTTTTTGCGAATCATCAATTCCTCCGGAGGATACAGAAGCTAAGGAATCGTTATGTGGAAGTACGTCAGCCTGAGAGCCCGAGTCTACGCCATATTGTTCACGCTTGTTATCATTACGATCATGGGCAGCATGATGATCGTCTGGTATACATTCCGGATGGAATCGCTTTTGGTATCCATTAACGAGAACCATCTGCAAACTTTTCAGACGGCTGAATCCCTGGAAACCGCTCTGGTGAACCAAAAAGGATTCGTGTCCTACTATTTTCTGGACGGTGATCCGGAATGGCTTCGGCAGCTCGGTGAATACCGCCAGATTTTCAAGGAAAGACTGAACGCTGCCAGACATCTGGCGGACACCGCTTTTGAGATTGCGGCGATTGATCGAATCGAACACGAATACAGCACATATATAATGGAAAAAGACCGCGTCCTTGCATATTATAAGGACGGTGAAAAGGAAAACGGTTTAAAACTGCACAAGGAAGTTCGTTTTCTGTTTTTTACCATACTTGACTTGTGTGAACAATATAAAGAAATGCAGGTCGACCAAATCCACAAGGCAACTGAAAAAGGACACGCTCAGGCCGGAAAGCTGAGATTTATTTCCGTACTGGTAACAACCCTTGTGGTATTCATCGCCATCACATTGATATTCTTTTTTATTCAGCATATTCTGGAGCCGCTTCGCGAACTTGCCGGGGAGGCCAGCCGCATGGGGCCGTCTACTGACGCACAGGATGAAATCAAGTTTCTGAGCCACAGCGTTCGTGATCTGATCGACGATGTTGACCAGACCCATACGGAACTCCAGAAAAGCCGCGAAACCCTGCTTCAGGCAGAAAAAATGGCATTGGTTGGAAAGCTGGCTGCCGGAATGGCACACAGCATTCGAAATCCTTTCACCTCGGTGAAAATGCGCATGTTTTCTCTGGGACGAACTCTGAAACTGACAGAAACTCAAAAAGACGACCTTGATGTGATTTCTCAGGAAATCCGTCATATTGACACCATTGTTCAGAATTTTCTGGAATTCTCCAGGCCGCCAAAGCTGAAAATGCAGATGGTCAGCCCTTCGGTAATCGTTGACCTGGTTATTCAGCTTCTGGAACATCGCCTGAACTCTTATGAAGTCCGCATAGAAGTCATCCGAAACCGCCCGCTGCCGCCGATTTCGGCAGATCCGGAACAGATTAAGGAAGTCCTGGTCAATATAGTGGTCAATGCCTGTGAAGCCATGAAAAAGGGCGGGCATATCGTCATTTCCGAAGAAGAAACCATCGAAAGGCCATTTGGAAAAGTGGTGGTGATCGGCATCAGCGACGATGGACCGGGAATCCCCGGACCTCTGGCGGATAAAGTTCTGCAGCCTTTTTTTACGACAAAAGAGGAAGGCACGGGACTTGGCCTCAGTATCGCATCCCGGATTATCGAAGAACATGGCGGCAGACTCGATCTGAAATCAACTGAAGGAATCGGCACCACTTTCACAATCACGCTACCGGTGAGGGACTGAATCTTGAGCAGGATACTGATTATTGACGATGACGACCAGCTTCGGAAAAGTTTTCATAAACTCCTGCTTCAGGAAGGCTACAGCATCGACAGCGCCGCATCCGGCGAGGCGGGCATTACTATGATCCGGCAGCATACGCCGGATCTGGTTATCCTGGATATGCGGCTTCCGGGCATGAATGGATTTGAAACCTTTAAAGAAATACATGAGTTCGATCCGAAACTGCCGGTAATCATCATGACAGCCTACGGGACCACGGAAACCGCCATTGAAGCCACCAAGATGGGCGCTTTTGATTATATCCTGAA
>JBBIPX010000014.1:6245-42581 GCA_037442625.1 Desulfobacteraceae bacterium | reverse complement strand
GGTTCCGGTGGCGTTCTTTGCCTATCCCGGAAAACCCGGCCTGCTGGTTCCGGAAAACGCCGATATCAAAACGCTTGCAGCCGTTGACACCTGTGCTGGTTCAGCCCTGAACCTGCTGGCTGAAAAACTGTCGGCGCCCGCAGAGCCCCGATGCCGGCAGATGCGCATCAAACCTTCCGCCCCCGCCGGACCGTTGACGGCGCAGGCCATCGGCAAAAGCCTGAATCTGCTGCTGCCGGAACAGGCGATCCTCTCGGATGAAGGCGTCACCTGCGGGCTCGATGTCTTCAACTGGACGGAAGGTGCGGCACCCCACGACTGGCTGACTTTGACAGGGGGCGCGATCGGCCAGGGCTTGCCGCTCAGTCTAGGCGCAGCGGTGGCCTGCCCGGATCGAAAAGTCGTGGCATTGCAAGCGGACGGCAGCGCCATGTACACCATACAGGCGCTTTGGACAATGGCCAGAGAAAAAGCGGATGTGACAATCATTCTGCTGAACAACCGCAGCTATGCCATTTTAAACATAGAAATGGCCCGTGTCGGCGCCGGCCGGCCCAACGACCAGACCCTGTCCATGCTGAACCTCTCCCCACCACCGATTGATTGGGTCCATATCGCAACAGGCATGGGCGTTCAGGCGGTGCGCTCCCGCACAGCCGAAGAATTTCATCTGCAATTTGCTCAAGCCATGAAAACAACCGGGCCCTGCCTGATCGAGGCCATGCTCGCGTAAAGCAGATGAACGCAACTGTGAGTGAAACGATAGAATCGCAGACTTTCATCAACGTCGCAAAGACGGACTGACTTGATCCGAGCAATCTCTATCAGTCTGAAAAATAACCCGACTTCATTTCAACGGTTAACGGATTGCCGTCTGTCAGGCGCTGCGCAAGGCCGCTGATTTTCGGCAGTTCATAGGCGAAATAATAGCGGGCCGTAAAGAATTTTCCCTGATAAAAATCGGCTTCGGCCCCGGAAAGATCTCCTGCCCGCGCTTTTTGAACCGATGCGGATTGAAGCAGCCACTGCCAGGCAACGGCGATGATGCCGAAAAACTCCAGATAAAGGGTGGCGTCGGCCAGAAAAATTTCCGGGCCTTTTTTCTGCGCGATGATAGACAGGTGAAGGGTGACATCCTGAAGCTGTTTTAGGGCCTGTTCCAACTGATCCGCCAGGGGCGGCAGCGCCGGAAATTGCCGGGCAAGTTCGATTGCGCGCCGAACCTCTTCCAGAAACAGGGAAAATGCCTTCCCGTTTTCCATGACGACTTTTCTGCCCAGAAGGTCCATGCCCTGGATGCCCGTGGTTCCCTCGTGAATCGGGTGAATACGCATGTCGCGGTAGTGCTGTTCCGCGGGAAAGTCCCGGCAGTATCCGCACCCGCCGAAGCACTGAATGCTCTGGCTGGTCGACAGGATGCCCATTTCCGAAGCATAGGTTTTGGCAACGGGAGTCAGCAGTTCCAGAAGCAGGCGGCTGCGGCTGCTGTCCCGAGGCAGCGCCGCCCGGATCAAATCTTCATACCGACTGCACTGCATGAGCAGCGAAAAAGAGCCTTCAACCACGGCCCGCTGAAAGAGCAGCATCCGCTTGACATCGGCGTGTTCGATAATGGGAACCTGGGGGGATGACGGATCCTTGTCGCCGAGCCTTCTGCCCTGGGGTCTTTTCTTGCAGTAATCAAGGGCTGAATGGTAGGCGGCCGAGGCAATGGAAGCCGCCCCCAGCCCGACGCCGATCCGCTCCTCGTTCATCATCTGGAACATATAGCCTAAGCCCCGGTGCGGCTCTCCCACGAGATACCCCCGGCAGTCATCCCTGTCGCCGATGCTCAGTTCGGCAATCGGGGCGCCCCGGTACCCCATTTTATGGAAAATCTGGGAGACGGCGATGTCATTGGACGACAGCGCCCCGTCTGCACTTAGACGCAGCTTGGGAACCACGAAAAGGGAAATCCCCCTGGCGCCGGCTGGCGCACCGTCGATCCGGGCCAGCATCAGGTGAACGATATTCTCCGCGCCGTCGTGATCGCCCGCGGAAATGAACGTCTTGCGTCCCCGGATTTTGTAATAGCCATCGGATGTGGGAAAAGCCGTGGTGGCGATATCGGACAGCGAGCTGCCGGCCTGGGGTTCGGTCAGCGCCATGGTGCCCTGCCACTTGCCAGACAGCATCAGATTCAGGAAGGATTTTTTCAACTTCTCATCGCCAAAGGAGTCGATCAATCTTG
This sequence comes from Desulfobacteraceae bacterium, assembly GCA_037442625.1. Taxonomy (GTDB): domain Bacteria; phylum Desulfobacterota; class Desulfobacteria; order Desulfobacterales; family Desulfatirhabdiaceae; genus RAAP-1. The sequence continues at coordinate 40,351 of JBBIPX010000014.1, read as the reverse complement.
CTGCGCCGGTTGTCAGGCCGGGATAGACGCTGGCCGAGTAATTGGCTGAAAAAAACATCGCAAAGCAGGCATTGGCGATCATGGCCGGCAACTGCTCGCCGCCCGAGGTGACGGGAAAGGTTGCGCTGATCCAGCCCCCCAGGCCGAATTCCTTCATGATGCCGGCGACCGCAGGATGGACTTTCACCTGCCCGCTAATCAATTCCGGCGGAATCCGGTCCATTTCCTCAAAGACGGGATGCAGCAGGCGGGTTGATAATTTCAGAGCCGCATCCAGCACCATGCTGTACATTTTTGGGTTGTGCCGGGAAAAATAAGGGGATTCGGACAACGACAGGACATCGAACACTTCAAAAAGCAGAAACTTCATATTTCGAATACTGATGAACTTATCGGCCATGCCCCTGCCCTTTTCCGTCGCGTCCTGAAAATGACGGCAAACAGATCATTTTGAAAGCGTTTTTTTCAGTTCTTCAATTTCATTTTTCAGATCAGTGACTTCGTTGCGCGTTGCGATATCCGCTTTTTTGAGCATGTCCTTGAACTTTGTTTCAATCTTTTCCTCCAGATCCTTTTGGGCTTCCCTGGATTTTTTCTTGATATCATCCAAGAAACTCTTGCCCTCATTTTCAGACATTTCCCCTTTTTTAACGACTTCCTTGACCCATTCTTCAAGTTCATCCTTGGTTTTCATCGCAATACCAATACCCGTCAACATGGTCTTTTTAATGAAGTCCAGCATATCTGCTCTCCTTTGAAAATGGGTTACCGGTTTTTATTTGAATTTACCCAGCACGGCGCTGGCGATGGTATTCTTCTGAATTTCCTTGGTGCCTTCATAGAGTTCGGTGATTTTGGCGTCGCGGTAGAACCGTTCGACTTCGTATTCGGCCATGTATCCATAACCGCCCAGAAGCTGGATCGCCTCATCCGCCACTTCAACGGCAGTTCTGGCAGCATACATCTTGGCCATCGAGGTCAGCTTGGGGTCGATGTTGCCCTTGTCGTAATTCCAGGCGGCCTTATAAGTCATCAACCTGGCAAGCTCGATTTTGGTGGCCATGTCCGCCAGTTTGTGCTGGGTGATCTGAAATTCCGCAAGCTTCTTTCCGAACTGCTCGCGCTGTTTGACATAAGCCAGCGCCCTGTCAAAAGCGCCCTGAGCCGTGCCCAGCGCCTGAGCGGCGATCAGAATCCGGCTTTCGTCAAAAAACTCCAGCACCTGATAAAAGCCCTTGCCTTCCTTGCCCACGAGATTGCTCAGCGGCACCCGGACATCCTTGAAATTGACCTCTGCCGTGGACATCATGTGAATGCCCATTTTTTCGCCAACGTCGGTGGCGGTCACGCCTTTTCGATCCGCCTCGACCAGAATCATGCTGATTCCCCGGTAGGATGGCTTGGCATCCGGATCGGTCTGGCAGAGAACCGTAAAGAAACCGGCCAGACAGCCATTGGTGATAAAGGTTTTGGAGCCGTTAATGACCCAATCGCTTCCGTCGCGAACCGCCGTCGTGTTCATGGATGTAATGTCCGAGCCATGATCCGGTTCCGTAAACGCACCCGCGGAAAGCGTCTTTCCTTCGGCAACCAGAGGAAGGAATTTTTGTTTGAGGTCTTCACTGGCAAAACGCAGCAGGCATTCGGATGCAAACCCGGCAAGAATAAGGCAGGCTCCGATCGTGGAATCTTTTGCGCAGAGTTCTTCCGCCACGATGATATTTTCCATGACGCCGAGACCCTGGCCGGAATATTTTTCGTCAAAATGGATGCCGATAAAACCGAGCTCGGCGGCTTTTTTCCAAATTTTCGTTGGAAATTCATGTTTTCTCTCCAGCTCAAGCGCAAGATCCTTGTCAAATTCGCCTTTGGCAAAATTTCTTGCTGCTTTCTGAATCTCGATCTGTGATTTGGTGAGTTCAAAATCCATTTTTTTCCTCCAATCTTACGATTTAATGAATCCAGCAACGGTTTATAACCAATCGTGGAAATAACGGTTTTACGCATCCGGCGGCGTATTTTCGCACCCGATTTGAAACGGTTAATGACACGCAGCATATTCCGAGTGACCGTTCGGAATTTAGCATAGACATCCCGGCATTGCAAGGGAATTGCTTGATTGCGGTCCCTAAAACCACATCGATCGCTCGCAAAGATTCAACGGAGAAACTCCGGAAAAAAAGTTACTTGACTGTTGGCGATAAGTACCTTAAGGGATACGATCATTCACATTACAATCCAACCTACATTCAGAAAGGAATACTTACCGCATGCCTTATTCAATCGCACTTGCCGGAAAAGGAGGAACCGGAAAGACAACCATCGCCGGAATGCTCATCAAATACCTCGTGGACAAAGGAAAATCGCCGGTTCTGGCAGTGGATGCAGACAGCAACGCCAATTTGAACGAAGTACTGGGACTTCAATTGTGCGATACCCTGAGCAATGCCCGCGAAGAAATGAAAAAAGGCGTTGTTCCCGGCGGTATGACCAAGGATGTGTTCATGTCCATGAAGCTTCAACAGGCTGTTGTGGAAGCCAACGGCTTCGATCTGATCGTCATGGGGCAGCCGGAAGGCTCGGGATGCTATTGCGCCGCCAACTCGCTGCTGATCGCCTTCCTGGACAAACTCATTTACAATTATCCCTATATTGTCATGGACAATGAAGCCGGCATGGAGCATATCAGCAGGCTGACAACCCGGAACGTGGATGTGCTGCTGATGGTCTCGGATACTTCCCGGCGCAGCATTCTTTCCGCGCTTCGCATTGACAAACTGGCCAGGGACCTTCGAATCGGCGTGTCAAAAAGTTATCTGATCATCAATCAGGTCAAGGATGAACTTTCCCCGGATATCGTTAAAATTGTTCAGGATGCCGGTATTGCACTTGCAGGGACCATTCCGGAAGATTCGGATATCTATGCTTTTGATTTAAACGGTCAGCCGACTGTCGGCATTCCAGCCGGCAATGCCGCGGTTCGGGCTGCCTACGGGATTTTTGACGCCATCATCAACTGACCCCATCACCCATTTCGGTCGTTATAGGAATGAATATGAAAAAAACAGGCTTTTTATATGACGACAGGTACCTTTTACACGACACGGGTCCCTATCACCCGGAAGCCCCGGATCGACTCTCCGTCATATATTCCGGGCTGGAGCGTTCCGGACTGCTTGCCAAACTGATCCGCCTTGAAGGCAGCATGGCGGAAATGAAATGGATAGAATCTGTGCACGACAAGGGCTACATCGAACGGTTCAAATCCACCTGTCAGTCCGGCAAGGGTTCTTTTGAGTGCGAGGACAACCAGCTCTGTTATCAGACATATGACATTGCCCGACTTGCGGTCGGCGGCATCCTGGAGGCATCCCGGCTGGTTATGGAAGGCGCGCTCGACAATGCTTTCTGCGCCGTCCGTCCGCCGGGACACCATGCAGAGATCAACCAGGCCATGGGATTTTGCTATTTCAACAATGTTGCGATCGCAGCCCGCTATATCCAGAGCCAATTCGGAATCGAACGGGTCGGCATTATGGATTTTGACGTCCACCACGGAAACGGAACCCAGAATATCTTTGAATCAGATCCGACGGTTTTCTACTACTCCATTCATGAGCATCCTTCCTTCGCCTTTCCGGGAACCGGGCGGGCTTTTGAAAAAGGGACCGGCGAAGGCACGGGCTTTACCCGAAACTACCCGATACTGCCGGGACAGGGAGACGAGGAATATAAATCCGTTATTGACAACGATTTCATGCCGTTGTTTGATCAGTTCGCCCCGCAGGTCTTGTTGACCTCAACCGGTTTTGACGCGCACGTGGACGATGACATGTCCGGAATCAACCTTTCAACAGAAGGATTTACCCATATCATGGAAAGGCTTGTTGAAACCGCAAACAAACATGCCGGCGGAAAAATCATTTCCGTCCTGGAAGGCGGGTACTCCCTCAAACGGCTTCCGGAGCTGGTGAACAACCATATTGAGCTTTTATTGAAAGGATAAACCCTATGCTCTCGATCTTCGCTGTGGTATAGCACGACGTTTTCATCAGGGTTATGTTGTTTTATTCTTCAGTGTTCAGATTTCAGATGTCAAATATTTCGTCTTTTCAGAGTGGAGGCCATTATGTTTGTCAGTAGATCCATGACCCAGAAGGTTATCACCATCGATAAGGATGCCGATATTCTTGCGGCTAAAGAATTAATGGAGCAGTATCAGATTCGCCATGTGCCGGTTGTTGAATCCGACGGCCTGCTGATCGGCATGATTACCGACCGCGACCTGCGCAGCGCGCTGCCTTCAACCTTTTTCAAAAAAGATAAGAAGTCGGCAAAGAAAACCGATGCCCCGTCCATAAAAGTCAAGGAAATCATGTCCCAGAATCTGGTAACACTTTCGCCCATGGACACCATTCAGGACGCACTGCTCTTGATCCAGAAAACATTCGTGGGCGCATTGCCTGTCGCGGATAAAAATGGAAAGATTCTGGGCATTATTTCGGTCCGGGATTTATTGCGGGCCTTTATCAACGTGCTGGGGATCGGGCAGCCCGGAACCCTGCTCTGCATCCTGGTGGAAGAGAAAATCGGCCAGTTGAAAAAGATTGTGGATATCATCACCGAAGAGAAAGTATCCTTTGGCAGTGTTCTGGTTGCCAGATACTGGGAAGAAGGCAAACGCGCGGTGTTTCCCTATCTTCTGACCAATAACGTGGTCAATGTCAAAAAGAAATTGAAGAAAGCCGGATATACCCTGCTGGAGCCGATGGAATGGTATATGGACCAGCTTCCCAAGGCGGAAATCAAGGACTCCAAATAGCGCCGAATTCATGTCTTTTCCTGCCGAAGTCGAAAATACCCCGCCCTGCGGCGAGCTCTTCATCTATTATCTTGAAGGCGCGCTGCGGGAAGAACCCTCGGGCCTGAAGCACTTCATCGGCAACTGGCAGGAAGACGGGTTTTCGTTTCTGTTTTTTACACAGCCGTCCATGGACCAGGTTCAGGACCTGCTCAGCGTTTCCCCCCTGCTGCGGTTTATTGATCACTATCAGATGCCGTATCTTGACTGGGTGGGGGACAAGGTGGCGCCGTTTTGCACGGAACGGTTCTTCATTTCCCCGCCCTGGGATGAAACCCAAGCGCCGGCATCCAAGCTTCGGATCACGCTGGATCCGGGAGTGGTTTTTGGAACCGGAACCCATCCCACAACCCGTGACTGCATTGAAGCACTGGAGCTGGCCCTTCAGTTGCGGCCCGCATGCACGGCGCTTGATCTGGGAACCGGAACGGGAATTCTTGCCATCGCTGCGGCGCGGCTGGGATGTCCGCTCACGCTGGCCGTCGATATGAACCGGCTTGCCGCAAAGACCGCGCACGTTAATATCCGGCACAACCGGCTTCAGCGGTCCGTTCTGGCCGTCCAGGGAAGCGCCGTCGATTTTATCCGGATAAGGGCGGATCTTCTGATCGCAAATATCCATTACGATGTGATGAAACGGCTGGTCTGCGCCAACGGTTTTCTGGAAAAAAAGAGCTTTATTTTATCCGGACTGCTTCGCAGCGAGGCGATGGATATTGAAAACAGGCTGATGCAACTGCCGGTAACCATTTTAAACAAATGGGTGCACGACGGTATCTGGCACACATTTTGGGGCACAAGGAACTAATAGCGACATGCGGATCAAATGCTGGGGATCACGGGGTTCAATCCCGGTCTGCGGAGCCGAATACCTTAAATACGGCGGCGATACGACCTGCATTGAGATTCAGGCGGAGAGCGGCGAGTCCATCATCGTGGATGCGGGCACAGGCATTCGCAGGCTCGGCAATCACCTGATGAAGGAAAACATTCTGAAATACCATTTTATCTTTACCCATGCGCATTGGGACCACCTGCTGGGGTTTCCTTTTTTCAAACCCCTGTACTCCAAGGACGCGGAGCTGCTCATGCACCGCTGTCCGTTTCAGAAGACTTTTGTTGAAACCATGCTTTCAAAAGTCATGACCCCTCCCAATTTCCCGGTGCGTTATGCGGATGTCAGGGCCAGAATCGAATACGAGCAGGCCTGCCCCTCCCGGTTTGACATCGGCTCGGTTTCTGTGATTCCCATCCCGATGTGCCACCCCAACAGCGGCAGCGGCTACAAATTTATCGAAAACGGCAAAACCTTCATTTTTCTGACCGACAATGAACTGGGATATATTCATCCAAAAGGCTTGCCGTTTGAAGCGTACCGGGATTTTTGCGAAGGAGCGGATTTTCTGATCCATGATGCCGAATACACGCCCGATGAATACCGGACAACCATCGAATGGGGGCATTCGGTTTACACCGATGTGCTCAGGCTGGCGGTTCAGGCAGGGGTAAAGCGCCTGGGACTCTTTCATCTCAATCAGGAACGGACCGACTCGCAGATGGACGACATCGTCGATGACTGCAAAAAAAGGCTCAGGGAACAAGGCAGCACCATTTCCTGCTTTGCAGTATCCAAAGACATGGTTTTTGAAACCAACAGAATATTTTAAGAACAGTACTTTCGGGATTCAGTGTCATTCATGAAAATCTATTCCTATCCTTCCGCCGCTGCCGAAAAACGGCTTTCGGTCATTCAGTGCCGGGTGCAGTCATTTAACCGGAAAGACCAGCGGGCTGTCGCACGCATCCTGAGCGACGTTCGCAAAAACGGCGATACGTCCCTGATCCGTTATGCAAACCGCTTTGATTCCCCCGGCCTGAACATCGAAACCCTTCAGGCAAACGCCGGGGAATTTAAAGATGCGGTTTCGCAGGTAAGTCCGGAATTCATGAAATCCCTGGACCGGGCCGCATCCCAGATCGAATCCTTTCACCGGAAACAGGCATTGAAATCCTGGATTGACACACCGAGGCCCGGAACGCTCCTGGGGCAGATCGTTAATCCCGTGGGCACTGCGGGTATCTATGTGCCGGGCGGGAAAGCCGGCAAGACGCCGCTGGTTTCAACGGTTTTGATGTGCGCCATTCCAGCCGGAATCGCCGGCGTTTCCACCCTTGTCATGGCAACCCCGTCCACTCCGGACGGCTCTGTTAATCCCCACCTTCTGGTTGCCGCAAGCAGGGTCGGAATCGATGCGGTCTACAAGGTCGGCAGCGCCTGGGCAATCGCCGCAATGGCTTATGGCACGGGCAGTATCCCCAAATGCGATGTCATCGTGGGGCCCGGAAATATTTTCGTGACCCTTGCCAAAAAAATGGTTGCCGGAACCGTCGGCATTGATATGATCGCAGGCCCCAGCGAGATACTGATCATTGCCGACGAATCCGCAAATCCCGAATACACGGCAGCCGACCTGCTGTCCCAGGCCGAACACGACCCCATGGCATCCGCCATACTGGTCACCCCTTCACGGCGCGTGGCAAAACAGGTCTGTGAAGCGGTAATCAGACAGATGCCGGACCTGCCCCGTCAGGACATCGCCGAAGCATCGCTGAAAAATTACGGCGCCGTTTTTGTGGTAAGTGACATTGACGCCGCATTCAAGCTTTCCAATGCAATCGCACCGGAGCATCTTGAACTGCACCTGAGCTGCCCGCTGGAATATATCGAACGGATTCGTAACGCGGGTGCCGTTTTCATGGGGCATTACACTCCGGAGCCCGTTGGAGATTATATCGCCGGGCCCAATCATGTGCTGCCCACATCGGGAACGGCCAGGTTCTCCTCGGCCCTCTCCGTGGATCATTTTATCAAAAAGACCAGTTTGATTCACTATTCGGAAACGGCATTCAGACAGGAAGCGCCGGATATCATCCGGCTGGCGGAAATTGAAGGACTCGGCGCCCACGCGCGCTCCGTCAGGGTGCGGATGAACTGATGCGTCGGGCGGATTCAGTCATGGAACCTTCCGGCTGAATCAGACAAAATCTTCGGTATCGGAATCCGATCGGGTTTTATCCGCAGCGGATCCTTTCTGGCTTTCGCCGCCGTCCGGATTGTCCTCTTCCGCTGCATCATCATCGATGCCGTCGTTAAAGTGTTTTTTGATCAGGACCATCTGGTCCGGAAATGTTTTTCTGGATATTTCAATGTAATGGCGGGCCAGTTTTTCTCCGCCCAGCTTCAGGTACACCAGAAGCGCCGCTTGAAGCGTTTCGTCATTGCGCTGCTCGGAAGGGATCCTGTTCAACAGCCGCCTGATCGACCCTTGAAACTCATCGGGGATGATCATTTTCTCGGACATACATTTCTCCTGTATGGGCATTAAAAGTCATTATTCTTCCCTGAAGGGGCCGGGGCTTCAATGACGGCTCCTTCAGGGAAATTCATCTTGAACATGAAGGCTGCGGGGGAAGGAGGCAAAAGGCATCAATCATCAAAATCGCCTTTTGCACCCTTGTCCGCTTCAACGGATACGGCACGGGCGGCGATCTTTTCGCTCGTCCAGGCCGAAGGGTCTTCTATCCGGCCAGCCTTTGGGCCCGGATCATGTGATTTTGCGTTCAGAATCATCTCAACGGCCAGAGGCGCCGTGTCGCCGGCGTTTAAAACCGTCGTCAGCATCTGATATACAAAATCCTCCACCCGTTTGGACATGCGGTCGCGAATTGCCTTCGGCTGGGCAAGAAGCTTGCTTTCAAACGGAAGATTCAGTTTTTTGTAATCCCCTTTTTTAAGGCCCTTGGCATCCGCATACGCCACCATCTCCTGCCACAGCTCTTCGGTGACGCCCTGCCCCCGGACCTTCAGGAATTTTCCATCCGGGTCCAGAATGGCGTTTCCATAGTCATTGACCTCGAGCCCCCAGGAAATCATCTGCAGGGCCGTTGCCACATTGGCTTTGGTGGTTCGGGTCAAGGCGGCGATTTCCCTGAGGCGGTCCGAGCTGTTTCCGGAGGTGCCGTGCTGGGCGCCTGAAACGCTGTAAGGCGTCAGCGCCTCATGAATGCGCTGCGTCAGGCCGACCTGAATCCCCTGATCGCTGGCCTCGATGCCATGGGTGGTTCCATTGTTGAGGGCTATCCAGTCCGGGAAAATGTCATGGGCATTCAGCCCCTGAATGAGAAACAGGGCCTCGTCAACCGTGGACAATCCGGTTTTTCCCTTGATTTCGCCGACCTCGGTTTCAAGTCCCGCCCATCCGGGGATTAACGGATGCAGCGCAAGATTGGCCGTCAGGTTTTTATCATCCGGCATATGCGAGGCATCCACGGCAATGGAAGTGATTCCGGCTTCAAAAACGGTGGGAATCTCAACCATGGCCTGTGCGATATCTTCCTGGGACTTGATGCCATAGTGATCCGCATGAATGGCGACCGGAACCGTAACGCCCATCTCGTTGCACAGGGCGTCCACCTGCCGGGCGATGTTCCAGAAATTGACCGCGCAATAGGTTCCCTCGGACTTTGCAATCTCGATGATAATGACCGAATTGGCCCGCTGGGCTGCCGCAAGCGCGCCGCGGATGACAAATATATTTCTGCCGTTTGCCGCCATGGATATGGCTTTGCCTTTGGCCAGCATGGCCCGGTCTATATATTTTCCACTGACGATCAGCGCTTTTGAATTGGGAAAAAGTCGTGCGATGTTGGGGGGTCTTCCCACTTTCAGGGCAATTTCAAAATCTTTGGGCATCTTGTAGGGATGTTCAGTCACGTTAAACCTCCTTTTGGGCTTGTCGTCCATTTTCGAGAGACTGTATTTACCGACGTGAATCCTTTTCTATCCGTGTTTTCATTTCAGAATCTGCAAATTTCAAGCGCCACAGGTGAATCGCTCTGGCCACTCCGCCATGATCGTGGGATGGCACGGATGCAAACCGGTTTTTAAGCAAACCGGGCGCATTGTCAACAAGAAAAGCGGTCCCCGCCCATTCGAGCAGATCCAGATCATTATAGTCATTGCCCACGGCAAGGACAAGTTTCCTGTCTATTTTCAACCGGCAGGAAAGCCATTCGGCGCACCGGCTTTTACTGACGCCGGGTGCAAAAACTTCAATCCAGGTGGATCTGCCGTCCAGAGGCGACGTGGAACGAATCACGCTGTAGCCGGCAAGTTGCACCCTTAGCGCCGAAAGCACGGATTCACTGTTATCATGATTGACCACGGCAAGCAACTGGGAAGCTGCGCCGATATCTGAAAACGGATGATCCAGCGGATGACCGAACTGGCTGTAACGGGAAAGCCGCCTGTGAAAATCCGGATTGTCCCGGCCGGTATCATGATAGACAAAGCGGTGGTTGTCCGGAATGGGCTGGTGCACCATGAAATCAAGCCCGAATTCCATGAATATCCGGACAGCGGATGAAACCGCCCCGGAATCCATGTGAATCTTTCGGATCAGAAGCCCCCCCGGATATGTGATGACCCCGGCCCCGGTTGAAAAGATGACGTAGTCAACCGGCATGTCATTTCCGGCGACGGTTCCAAAGGAATACAGGTTGCGGCCGGTGGCAATGACCCGGACAATGCCCATGTCCCCCAGACGACAGAGGGCATCCAGGTCCGGCCTGGACAGGCTTCCGTCCGAACCCAGCAGGGTTCCGTCCAGATCCGTAATCAGCATCGCCCGGGCGGGAAAAAGCTTCAAGGCCGGTTTTCCGCCAATTTCCGAATATCCCTGAGCCATGCAGCAACCAGTTCCAGCTCGCACGCCGGTATCAGGCCGTGCCGAATCAGGGCTTCATAGGCCCTGATGAGATTGTCTTCGATGGAAAACAGGGATGACACCGCACCTACAACCACATCCAGAATTTTTTCAGCATGCAGAAAACAGGGAATTTCCGACTCGAAATCGGACAGGAGGTGATGCTTGTTGCGGTCCTGGAAAGCGGTTGCACGGGTAAATCCCAGTGAATATCCGGCGCTCCAGAGAATCGGCTGCGCCACCAGCCCCCGGATGATATCGGTGGAACGGAAACTGACCGAAGCCGGCAGATAGAGCAGCGCAAATACCGGCCGGACAAATGCGGTGTTCTGGGAATTAAAGGGCGAAACCGTTCCGGCGCACAGAACCACGGGGGGTCTGTCGTCAAAAAAACACGGAGAATTTACGGTCATCCGATAGACGGCATCCACATCCGGATCACCATCGGCCAGCCCCTGCCAGATCCCGATTCTGGCCGGCGCTGTCGGCACCGGAACGCCGCCCAGTCGCCCTGCCGGATCACAGACCCGGTTCAGCGGAAATCCTCTGGGCCAGATGTGCTGATCCGTAAAATAGCTGTACACATTTATAAAACCCATGCCTTGCGGTGTCGTCGGAAAACTGCCGCAAAATTCGGGAAGAAACCAGTCCGGCTTGGGCATGTTGTCGTCATCGGTATCCAGGATGATCTCAGCGCCCTGCTGAATGGCGACCAGGTAGCCGATTAACTTCCGCGCATAGTGATTCCAGGGCAGCATGGACGCAAGCTGGAACTGCGCGCTTTTCTGATCCGCGACAGACAGATATGTTGCCGGATGGCATCTCCAGTCCGCAGGTGTTTTTTCATCACCGGCGACCACCACCTGCCAGTCGGTGAAAGCCGCCCATTTCCGGATGGAAGGCGACGGCGGATGAATCGAGGTGATGACAATGGCCTTATGCACGGAGCATGTCCTTGAAATGGACCGGCAGAATACGGGGATCTTGATTGACGACATCCAGCAGAACCTTCAAAAATTCAAAGGCACTTTCATTCATTCGCTGATGATGGATCATGACACCACAGGCTCCGCTTGAAACCGCCCTTGAAATTTCTTTCCAAAGGGACTGCCATCCATCTTCCGGCGTAATTTCACGGCGGGTGTGCAGATCGACATTGATAGAGAAATCCGGCAGTCCCTGGGGGGGCAGGGGCCGGCTTTGGCGATGCCTTGAAACCGCCCTGAAGCCATTATTTTTCAAGACGGCCAGGGTTCTGCCGTCACAGCGGTTCCAGGGCGGGGTAAACACCGGCGTGAACCGCTCATTCATCAGGCTCTCCAGTTTTTCCCTGCCGCGCACGATATCCTGCTGGATCGCACCGATGGACCGGACCTGACCGAATTCCTGTTTTTTTCCCGCAATTTCATAGGTGACATGCCGCCACCCATGCTGATGCCAGCACCATAGACCAGGCGCTTTCCGGTCCGTTTTCTCGAATATTTCCCATCGCTGCCGGGTGATCCAGGCGGGCACCACCGCAAGGCACAGCGGCATCCGGCAGTCATGAAACAAATCCAGCAAACGGAAAAACCGAATACCGGGAACCCCGATGTCATCGGCGCGAAAATAAACGCGGACCGGCAGGGGAAGCCGGGACCGGCCCATGGCCTGATCCACACAATCCTGAAGCCGCGGCTTCAAGTCCGTCAACGGCAGGTTCCATAACAGCGACGGCAGATGCTGCATCATGCATTTCCTTGTGTTTTCATCCAGGACCGAATCCAGTCCCGCGTGTGAAGCGCCCCATCCAGATCAACCGATTCACCGGGGCGGACCCTCTCTGTCAACGCTTTGCAAATGATACCTGCCAGATGATCGGGCTCAAGCTCGATGTCTTCCAGAATCCGCATGCCGCCCATTTCCGCAATGCGTCCGGCCCGCAGCCGCTGCTCCCGGTTTTGAGAAAACGGCCAGACCAGGGAAGGCGTTCGGGCAGCCAGAATATTCATGCAGGTGTTGTAACCGGCCATGCTGACGGACAGGTCCGCCGCGGAAAGCCAGGCCGGAAAATCGGGAGTAAACCGCGACACCGCAATCCGGTCCGCAGCCATTTCCCGGAGTCGGTGGACGTCGTCATTTCCCATAAACGGACCGGTAAATACCTGCAGGTGGGCATCCGCATCAGGCGAAATCCTCCCGAATGCCCGGATCACGGCATCCAGAAGCTCAAAACCGACCTTGCCCCCACCTGCGCTGGCAACGACCAGGCGGCTGTTTCCGTGAATGCCCAGCTTGCACCGGATGGCGGCCCGATCCCCCTTGTGCGGCCGGGGGGTGACAAAGCCGGTATAGACAACCGGAATCCGGATATCCGCCATTCTTGAGAAAGTTTCATCCAGTTTGATGATCGAGGGATCGGAATGAATCAGGAGCGCATCGAACCACCGGCTTAAAGCGGCAGTCACCCTGGATTCATACTCCCGGTTATCTTTTTTTTCAACCAGAACATCCCGGAGGCTGCATACCACCCGGCTCGGGCAAAGCTTTTTTTGCCGGATTGCATCAAACACCGGAATCAGTTCAAAGCCAAACGCCTTTCGTCCGAACGGAAAAAGCTCCACCATGAACAGATCCGGACATTCGCACAAAAACAAATCATACAGGGCCTGCTGCCGGGCAGCCTTGATCTGTTCAATTGTTCCGGCTTCCGCATCCGATTCCAGTCCGCCAAAATCCGGATCCATGCCGAGCGGCGGCAGATTCACCTGGCGAACATGCTCCGGAACCGGCATGTCCATGGACCTGCCTCCGGATACCAGAATGACTTCATGGTCATTAAAGGCTTTGCATATCTCAAGGCTTCTAAAATAATGCCCCATGCCCAGAACGTGCTGGCAGTAATAGACGATTTTCATATCGGACACGGGATAGCAGCGAGCAAATGCAACGGGACTGAAGGCATCACGGGCGCATCTGCTTTCGGCCCCGCAATCCACGTTTGGACTATAGCCGGGAGTTTCAGAAGGTTCACGGCCGAACCGATTCAGAAACTGCCGCGAATAAATCCACATCATTCAGATGCGAAACCGCAAAACTGCCGTTTAGAAAAATCATACGGTGCAGGTAATGCGGCATGAGTTTATCCTTGCGGCTACCTGAAAGGGTGCTTTCATGATATATCAGGCTTTTTATGACACCTTCGTGAGTGACAACCAGAATATTATCCCCCGGCCAGCAGCCGGATGCCGCATCCAGAGCCTCCCGGCCCCTTTTCCACACGCTTTGAGAGGATTCGCCGCCCGGCGGGCAATAATCCCAATCCGATGGCGCCTGACTAGCCCAGATATCCGCAAACTCCGTTTTAAGCTGCGCCACGGTTCTGCCGGTCCATTTGCCCCAGTCCTTTTCCCGAAGCCTGGAATCCAGAATTACCGGAAGATTCAGCGTCAGGTTGATGAGTTCCGTGGTTTTCCTGGCTCTGCCAAGATCGCTGGAAAGAATCCGGCTCCATGACATGTCTGACAGCAGCCGTCCCCATCGCAGTGCGTGTGCTTCACCTGCCGGGGTCAGCGGACTGTCGGACTGCCCCTGAATCCGCCGGCTCTGATTCCATTCCGTTAATGCGTGACGCAGCAGGCCGAAACAGGTTTTCGGGTGCGGTGTCATATTGCGCTCAAAACACGGATTCCAGAAAACGCTTCACCCCTTCAAGCGCCAGATGAAAAATCCGGTTTCCGGCCATAATCACATGAATATTGTCAGTGTTTTCGCAAAGCCCGGCAAACGCGGGTCCGATCACGGCCGCCGGATCCTTGACATGCGGAACTGCTGCCAGAGCCTTCAAATAAATATCGACGCGATCTTTCAATGCCTTAAAATAATCCACTTCCTTTCCGATCGTCAGGGAGGTGACGGATGAAAGATTTTTCGAGAAATCAAACAACACATCCCAGAAATTTTTGATGAGCTGAGATTTTTCCGGATGGTCTTCCATGAAGTACGCGATCGCCCACCCGACACTGAGGATTTTCAGAAGCTGGATTTCATATTCTATGGTAACCTTGTTGATGAACGGCGCATCCGGGAGCCGGCTCAAGGCATAATTCACGCTTTCCCGATCCAGTGAAAAAGTTGCCAGGGATTCGCCGATTTCCTGTATGGATGGCGGATCTTGAAGAGAAGATGTCATGATTGTCTCCGGAAAATTGTCGAAGTGCCCAGCCGTTAATGCCGGAACAGCCATACCACAACAGGGATGAACAAGGCAACAAGGATCAGCAGGCCCGGCGGCGACAGATACGGCGCATACCAGGGCTTTTGAAGGCGGCGCGCCTTTTTCAATTCGGATAAAAACCAGTTGCCCAGAAAAGAGGCTGCAACGAGTACGGCAGCCATTTTCAGCAGAGAAATCACAACAGACAACGCCCTCCCTCCTTCGATTTATATTTCTGCGCAGAGACAATCCGCACTTTTGCAGGTTACCCGGACGCCGGCAGGCAACCCGGCGATAAACGAAGCAAGGGCTTATCGCCGGGTCTGTTCGACGAGTGCCTGCCTGAAATCGGCCGCCTCAGTCGGTGCATTCAGGCCGGGGTTTTCAAAAATATCCTTGGCGCCGATCTGCGTGTTGCCGTAAAAGGCGGCGATTCCGTCATAATCGATCTCAAGCGCCGCACCCTGGATAGCTATGCCGGCAAAAAGACCGCGGGTTCGGGAATACGAATATATCTCGGATCTCAATTCAAAGTCCGTGCCGGCCGCTGCCTGCCGCCCCAGGGGACCGACCGCAACCGATGCATCCGCACCCAGGGTGAATTTGCCGGCGGCGATGTCATTAACGCTTCTGATGGATTTGAAGACCAGAATAATGTCGGCTGACTGAACTCCGATCTGCCAGCCGATACTGCCTCCGGTCAGGGTGATGAAAGCCGGGTTTGTCCAGTAACCGTATTTATCTCGGACAGAGATGACGCCCTTGCCGTAATTTCCGGCAAAGATAAACCCGATTTTGAGAACACCGGGAATAACGGCAATCGCCTCGGCATTTCTCAGCAGGGCGGGGGGAATCTCATTTTCGGGAATTTTCGTAAATTCCCGAATGATTGCAATTGCATCTTCAACCTGCCGGACTTCACTGGTTCCTGCCTCCGAAACCCCGGCGCCGGCAGACAGCAGCAACACCGGCAGCAGCAACCTTGCAAATCGATTCTTCATCCTTTATTCCTCCTGTTCAGAGTGCGAATTAAAAAGCGAATACGGCCATAAAAGATGACTTCACCCAGATAAATTCATGCCGGATACAGGGTTGACAATTGCAAAAATCAACCCATAATATTGAAAATAAAATTCAAGTCTCAATTTTTTATCACAGTTGAACCCCTTTTTCAAACAGGAGATGACATGTCCTCTAAAAAAGAAACATTGCAATTTAAAACAGAAGTCCAGCAGCTTCTCAATCTCATCATCAATTCGCTGTATTCCAACAAAGACATCTTTCTCAGGGAACTGATATCCAACGCCTCCGACGCCGTTGACAAGCTGCGGTTCAAAGCCCAGACAGCGCCCGATATTCTGGGGGATGACGTGGATTATAAAATTAAAATCATCCCGGACGGCATCAAACAGACGATTGAAATCACCGACAACGGCATCGGCATGACTTACAACGAGGTGATGGAAAATATCGGCACTATTGCCAAAAGCGGCACGGCGGCATTTCTGGAAGCGATTGCGGAAACCCAGCAGCAGGATACATTGACCCCGGAATTGATTGGTCAGTTCGGGGTAGGATTTTACAGTGCATTTATCGTTGCCGACAAGGTCAGCCTTCTGACACGGGCCGCGGGAGAAGAAAAGGCGACCCTGTGGGAATCCAGCGGGGATGGCAGCTATACCATCGAAGAGGCCACGAAGCGGTCCCGGGGGACGCGGATCACCCTTCATCTGAAGAAAAAAGAAAAAGACGAAACGGATTTCACGGATGAATGGACCATCCGGCGCATTGTCAAGCAGCATTCCGATTTTGTCAGTTATCCCATTGTGATGGATGTTGAAAAGGATGAGCCCATTCCCGAAGCGGAACAGCTCCTGGACAAGGAAGGCAAGCCGGTCGGCAAAACCACCCGGAAAGTGATTCGCGAAGAAACCCTCAATTCCATGAAGGCCATCTGGATCAAAGATAAAAAAGATGTTTCCAAGGAAGAATACGAAGAATTTTACAAACATATCAGCCATGACTGGAATCCGCCCCTGACGCAGCTACACATGAAATTTGAAGGCACCACCGAATATCATGCCCTGCTCTATATCCCTTCCCAGGTTCCTTTTGATCTGTTCAACCCGGAGCATAAGCACGGGATCAACTTATACTGCAAACGGGTCTTCATCATGGATGACTGCGAAGATCTGATGCCGGAATACTTCCGCTTTGTCAAAGGGGTTGTGGATGCCCCGGATCTGAATCTCAATGTCAGCCGTGAAATCCTCCAGCAGGATAAGCTGGTCAGAAATATTCGAAAAAACCTGGTAAAAAAACTTCTTGAGCTTCTCGGCAACATGGAAAAGGAAGCATACGACAAATTCTACAATGAATTTGGATCCATTTTGAAAATCGGTATTCATATGGACTCTGAAAACCGGGATAAAATCGCAAGGCTTGCCCGGTATCAGACCACAAAATCCGACGGTAAAAAAATATCGCTTGCCGAATATGTCGCCAACATGAAAGCCGAACAGAAAGATATTTATTACATCACCGGCGAAAATCTGACCGCGCTACTCAACAGTCCCCATCTGGAGCAACTGAAGGAAAAGGATTTTGAAGTCATTCTGATGGTCGATCCCATTGATGAATGGGTTGTCCAGTCCCTGCCCGAATTTGACGGCAAGCCGTTCAAAAGTGCGGAAAAAGGCGATCTGGACATTCAAAAAGTGGATGACGGCAAAAAAGAAGAATTCAATGCCCTTTTCGGATTTATCAAATCCAATCTGGAAAACAAAATCAAAGAGGTGGCGCCGTCTACCCGGCTGAAGGACTCGGCCTCCTGCCTGTCCGGAAATACCTATGACATGAGCGCGTACATGGAGAAGATAATGAAAGCCACGGGCCAGAAATCTCCGGAAATCAAGCGGGTTCTGGAATTGAACCTGGAGCATCCCCTCGTGGTCAAAATCAAGGCCATTCATGACAAGGACCGAAGTGATCCCGTCCTGAAAGATTACAGCGATCTTCTCTATGACCTGGCCGTCATCGGAGAAGGGGGCAAACTGGAAAACCCCTCGCGGTTCACCAAAATGGTCGGAGACTTGATGTCCGGCGCGCTTAACGTTTAATCCGGAGGGGCTGTCGGCACCCGCCTTTCAGCCCCTTATCTTCTCTTTCTTGTTACAGCCATTGTCATTGCCCTCCTTCGGAGATTCAGATTGACACCCTTGCCGGCATTTTTTATTATCCGATACAGATATGTCAGATGATGCAGGCGGATCGTGAAGATCTTTGCCCGCTCTTTTTTCGCCGGTCTTGTATTTTTCGGAAAAGGGGCCGCGGCCGCCATATCAACTATTGAATCAAGGGGGGCCTTATGGAGCCGCTTCTTAAAACCGTTATCCATGATCAGCATGTCAAACTTGGCGCCCAGATGGTGGCATTCGGCGGATGGAGCATGCCGGTTCAATACCGGACGGGAATTGTTCAGGAGCACCTTGCCACCCGAAATCACGCCGGTGTTTTCGATGTCTCCCACATGGGCCGCTTCCACATCGGCGGACCGTCGGCGCTTGCCTTTCTTCAGCATGTCCTTTCCAACAACGCCGCGGGTCTGGATGTCGGAGAAAGCCAGTACACGATCATTTCCGATCCTCAGGGCGGCGCCATCGACGATGCCTATCTTTACCGCTTTGTCCCGGACCGGTATCTTCTGGTCGTCAACGCCTCAAACCGCGAAAAGGACCTGGCGCATTTTAAGGACGCTCTCCCGCAGTTTCCGGATGTTCGATTAACCGATCATACGGCGGATACCGGAATGATCAGCCTTCAGGGACCCAGATCCAGAGACATTCTTGCTGCGCTCATGGATACCGGACATTTCCCGGAGCCCCTGAAAAACCGCTTGAGCACTGCAACGCTGAAGGGCATTCCCGCCTGGATCAGCAGAACCGGCTATACCGGAGAGCCGCTGGGGTTCGAGTTGTTTGTTTCCGACCAAGCCGCCCCGGCTTTATGGAATCTTTTGATCGAAAACGGGGCCTGTCCCGCAGGACTGGGCGCACGCGACACCCTTCGGCTTGAAGCCGGACTCCCCCTTTATGGTCACGAACTGGGAATCGATGAAAAGGGAACGGAGATTCCCGTTTTTTCCCTGCCCCTTAGCCGGGTTGCGGTCAGTTTTTCCGATCTGAAAGGAGACTTTATCGGAAAGGCGTCTCTCGGTCGCCAGTTTCAGGCACTGAAACAAATCATGAATCGGGATTTTTCAAGCATTCAGGACCTCCCCCGCATGATTTTTCCCCTGGCTTTGACAGATAAAGGGGTGATTCGTTCCGGATGCCGGATCTATCAGGGAATCCGGCCGGTGGGATATATCACCAGCGGCACGATGGTGCCTTACCAGAAAGTGGAAGGCCAGGGCATGTTTTCCCGGATGACATCGGAAAAAGGCATGCGTTCGATCGGGCTTGCCTTTCTGGACAGCGATCTTTGTGAAGGGGACGGGCTTCATGTGGATATCCGCGGAAAAATGACACCTGCCGTCATTGTTCCCTATCACTTGAGAAGCGAAGCCCCTCCTTTTGCAAGACCCATATTGCATGACCGGATTTTTCAGACGCAGAACCGGGGTCCATCCCTGCAGGACGCCCTCCAGCAGGTGGATACGCTCCTTGAGGAAGCCGTCCGCAACACCTACTGGCGGCAGCAGGACTGCATCAACCTGATCCCCTCCGAGCAAACCCCGTCCAGACTCGTGCGCCTGCTTTCGGTGACGGATCCTTGCGGAAGATATGCCGAACATAAAAAAATGAAGGCATTCAGCGAGGCCGAAGTATTTTATTATCAAGGTGTGGACTTCATCGAAAAGGTCGAGCGCCTGCTTCAAAATGAACTTTGCGCCTATTTCGGATGCGCACAGGTGGAAACCCGGCTGATCTCCGGGCAAATGGCCAATACGGCCGTATTCAGTGCGCTCTGTGATTATTTCAACCGTTCGGATCGAAAAAGCGAACAGCGCCGCATCCGGTGCGTGATGAATCACCACATCATTAAAGGGGGGCATCTGAGCGCCCAGCCCATGGGCGCTTTAAGAGATTTCGTCATGCGGGATCCGGCGACCGAAAAGCCGTCGGTGGTCAATTTCCCGGTCCTTGAAGAAAACCCGTATCAGATCGATGTGGCCGCCACCTGCAAACTGATCGCGGAATATCAGCCCGAACTGATCATTTTCGGAAAAAGCATGATCCTTCACCGGGAGCCGGTTGCGGAGATCCGCGCCTTTGTGGATTCACAAAACCTGAATTGTGTGTTATTGTATGATATGGCGCACGTACTGGGACTCTGCGGACCTTTCTACCAGGATCCTTTTCCGGAAGGGGCCGATATCGTCACCGGCTCAACCCATAAAACCTTTTTCGGTACGCAAAGAGGGGTGATTGCATCGGATTTCAGCCGGGACTGCCTGCACCATCCGCTACTGGAAGCTGTTGAACGCCGAACATTTCCAGGCGCCGTCAGCAATCACCACCCGGGAACCCTGGTCGGCCTGCTGATGGCGGCCTATGAAATGAATGCTTTCAAATACAGCTACCAGAAGCAGGTGATTCAAAACGCCAAGGCATTTGCCGCGGCGCTCAAGGACTGCGGGCTGGAGGTGGCGGGGGATCCGGCCATCTCCTTTACGGAAACCCATCAGGTGATTCTCTCCGTAGGGTATGCCGGAGGGCCGGAAATGGCCCGCCGGCTGGAAGACAGCAACATTATCGTGAATTATCAGGCGGCCCCGGATGAAGAGGGCTTTACGGCAGCAGGCGCCCTTCGGATGGGGGTTGCCGAGATGACGCGATTTGGAATGAAGGAGCCGGATTTTCAGACGCTTGCGGAACTGATGCAGGCTGTCATTTTGCGGAATAAGCCGGTCAAGTCTCAGGTCAGCGCATTTCGCAAGCAGTTTTTGGAAATGCAGTATTGTTTTTCGGAAAATGAACCCCGCATCCGGAAAGTGCTGGCTGCGATTGTCTGACTTTTCGAATGATTTTTAATAATCGCTTTAAGCACAGGATTTCACCATGGCACCCCCATTGATCCGATATCTGTTTCTTCTCTTGTTTACCTTGGTTGCTTCGCATGCTTTTGCATCCGATAATCTTGCAGCGGACACCCCGATCCCTGAAACCGTCAATCCCGGATTGAATTATCTTTTATCCCTGGCCGAATCAGACCATTCCAAAACTTTTGATTCCGGAATGATTGAAAAAGTAATCCAATTTGTCCAGATGCCGAAAGACAAAACCGCCTTGTACGTCCCGGAGAATCGGAAAAACATTGCATCGGCCTATATCGAATTTGATATTCAAAAAGATTTGAAACATGTGCTGGAAGTCGGATTCAATCCAAAAATCCCGCCAGTTGTTCTATCGCCTTCTTCGATTCGCCTGGGCTACTGGACCGAGGTCAACGGCAAAAAACAGCCCCCCCCCGATCTGGCTGCGATGCTGACCCGGCTGGACCGCCCGGTCATGGTCACCGGGGTTGAGCATGAAGAAATCACCCCGGATCAGAATACGGGCGCATATTATGGCTATGATATGAACCGCACCCTGATATTGATGAAATACCAGGGGCAATCCGTTCTGATTTCCATGTCCAAACAGAGAAATATTTCGGACATCGGCAAAAAAGGTCTCATCCTGGGAAAGGACAGCAACTGGGATTATTTCTATTCCGGCCAGAACGGGCTGAACAAACCGGGACTTGGATGGGTAAGTTCATATATGTACGATTCCTACGGCATCGCGATATTCATTCAGAAAGACGGCGCGGGGCCTTTCGTGCATTGCGGCATTTTCAAATGGCTTCGCGCAGGATGGGCGGATATCAATATGGTCCAGAACCATCACATCTATAAAGGACTTCAGCGGTACACGGGCAATGTAAAAGAGATTCTGGAATGCCCCTGCCTTCCGGAGCCGGATCAAATGGCCGAGATATTCACCATTATCAAAACATTCTCCGCAGACGAACTCCGGGACAAAGTCAAGAAATACATCACCCATTTGTCGGAAAAATATAAAGCGGAGGGTGGTTCGAGCGGCGATATGATTGCCGAGAGCATAAAAGACGGTTCATACCTGAGCCAGCTCAGCCAGCATCAGATGCAGTCGATACTGGCTGTTGAATACATGAAATTTCTGCTTGGGAAAAACTCCATTCAGGATATCGCCTACTTTATCAGCCCCGCGGAAATCAACCGTCACCCGAAAGGCTGATTTTTCTTGTGTGATGTTGTCAGGCCGGATGCGGACGCTTGGCGGACAATATCGGCGTATTGACAACCAGGGCGGATTTGCCCTCGGATTTTCGAATGTCCAGTTTTAGGGTTTCCTTGTCGATTTCAAAATATCGGGAAATGACGTCCACGATATCCTGATGCAGTTTGATCAGGATATCGTCCGATACTTCCAGCTTGTCATATATCAGTGCAAACTGAAGCCGCTTTTTGGCGACGTTTTTGCTGTCGCCTTTGCCCATCAGTTTTTTCAACCATCCTTGGAGCATGGGATCACCTTATTAACCGATGCCGATTTTCCGGCCAACGCGTTTCCAGAAAGATTTGGGAGTCTGCGGAATTTCGATGGGAAGACTTTTCTGCCCGTTCAGCCGCATGGCAATGCGCCGGAATGCCTGGCCGGCATTGGAGTCTTTCTGCAGAACCAGCGGGATTCCCGTATTTGTCGAAATGACAACCTGAGTGTCCATTTCAACCAGACCCAGCAGCTCGATGGACAGCACCTCCACCACATCCTCGTGGCTGAGCATATCCCCTCTTTCAACCATCTCGGGAACAATGCGGTTGACAATCAGTTTCGGCGTGATGGATCGCGCGTACAACAGTCCGATAACCCGGTCGGCATCCCGAACCGAAGACACTTCGGGAGTACAGATCACCACGGCCTCGTCCGCGGGCGCAACCGAGTTCTCGAAGCCCCGTTCGATGCCCGCCGGGCAGTCCAGGAGCACGAAATCAAATTCCTTTCGCAGATCCTTGCAGAATCGGACCATGGCCTCGGGATTCAGGACATCCTTGTTGTCGCTTTGAGAAGCGGGAATGAGATACAAGTTTTCAATCCGCCGATCCTTAATGGCAGCCTGCTTGATCTTGCATTTGCCCTTGACCGCATCCACGACGTTGAATACGATGCGGTTCTCAAGACCCATCACCACATCCAGGTTCCGCAGTCCGATATCCATATCCACCACGGCGACCTGCTTGCCTTCCAGGGCCAGCGCCGCACCGATGGAGGCTGTTGCCGTTGTTTTCCCGACGCCGCCTTTTCCAGACGTAATGACGATTATTTTACCTTCCAATGAACACCTCTTTAACGAACCACCGGCCATGTCAGCCGTCCGAATGGATTTGCTTTAATATAGTCTTCCACAACAATGCCGCCGTTTTCGACATGGGCAAACTCAATGGCATGCGCGGAAGAAGTCGGCAGTCCCGCGGCGATGACCCCCCCGATCTGGATTTGAATGGGCTTGAATCCAACGGCCAGTATAATGGCCTCTTCGTTGTCCGGCTGACCCGCAAGGGCCGTGCCGCCAAGATTACCCATGATCAGAATATCGCCTCCGGCAATAATCTCGCTGCCGGGATTCACATCGCCAAGAATAATCAGATGCTTTTTGGCGGTGATTTTCTGACCGGATCGCACCCTTCCGGCGATGATCAATGCATCGGTATGGTGCTTGTTCCAGGTGCTGGACATATCCAGTTTTTGAGGCTTGTCCCCTGTCATTTCATGTTCCCGCTGAGGCGCCGCTACGTTTCCCACATTGTATTTTATTTTTAAAAAACTGGCCAGTTCCTCAATGAGCCCCGGGTGATTTTCCGCATCCCCGATATCCAGAATGACCCGGGAGTTGAGCGCCAGATGCTGAAGCTGGTTGAAAAGGCGCGTCAGCTCTTCTTCTATATAATCTTTCGGCAGCGTTGGATCCAGAGTGACCCGGAAACCGTCCTTGACCCCTTTCAGGCGAACCTGAGGCTTATCCCGGGTTTGTGTATCGGTGTTGTCGCCCAAACTCAACGCCCCGTCTGTGATTGATCTGCATGATTGTTTTGGGCGGTATGGATTTTTTCCGCCCCGGAATGGATGCACCCAACGATTTCAATTTCGAAGGTATAGTGATATAAGTTCGATGTGTCAAGAAAAAGAAGCGGCGGATGTCTGAATCCATTCGCATGGCCCATGGAAGGCGCAGCAAAGGATACCATTTAACAATGTCAAATACATCGTGCGTTCACGCCGGCTGGTTGATTGACGGCACGGGCGGCCCTATTCAAAAGGACGTTCGGCTGCGCATCCGGCATCATATCCTGCGATCCATCGAACCGGCGATGCGGGAGGCATGCGAACCAAGCGCTTCCGTTGCGGATCTTTCCGGCTATACCCTGCTTCCCGCTTTGGTGGATTGCCATGTCCATCTGTTCATGTCCGGAACGGATGACATTGCTGCGCGCAAAAGGCAGCTTGAAGCCGGGTACTGCGAACTGAAAACCGTAATATCGGCGCACATCGCCCGTCACCTTGCCTGCGGTGTCGGGGCAATCAGAGACGGCGGAGACGGCAAGGGACTGGTACAGCGGTATTTACGGAACCGTCCGCGTTTGAAAGACGGGAGAATAACGCCTTCGATTCGTTCGGATCAGGCGGACCGTCCCGGCATTCACATCAAAGTTGCCGGAAAAGCCTGGCATCAGTGCGGTCGATACGGAAAGCTGATCGGCCGATCGCCGGCCTTGGGCGAGACACTGGATCAGGCCATGTGCCGGGAAGCCGCACAGCCGGGATACACCCGACCCGATCACGTCAAAATCGTCAATTCGGGTGTCAACAGCCTGCTCTGCTTTGGAAAGGAGACTCACCCCCAGTTTTCACTGGAGGAGCTCACCCGGGTTGTCCGAAATGCCAGCCCCCGGAATCTTAAAGTCATGGTTCATGCCAACGGCAAACTGCCGGTACAGATTGCCGTGGAAGCCGGATGCCATTCCATTGAGCACGGTTTTTTCATGGGTGCCGAAAACCTGGCCCGCATGCGGGACAGGCAGACCGTCTGGGTGCCGACAGCCTTTACCATGCGGGCATATGCCGACCATCTGGCGCCTTCAAGCCGGGAAGCCGGAACCGCCCGGCGGAATCTGGATCATCAGTTGGATCAGATCCGGACGGCAAGGGAGATGGGCGTTCCGGTCGCCCTGGGAACGGATGCCGGCAGCCCGGGGGTTCATCACGGGGACAGCGTCCGGGAAGAGCTCCGGATTCTACTGGAAGCCGGATACACCCTTGCAGAGGCGGTGCATTGCGCCACGGAAACCGGAGCAAGGCTTCTGGGGATTGGGGATATGGGCGTCCTCTCGCCGGGAATGCCGGCCGTCTGGATCGCCGTCAAAGGCGGCCCGTTGGATCTTCCGGACAGTCTGGGCCGTGTCGTCCCGGCTGAATGACAATGTATCGGCATGCATTGTACGGCCGGATTTTATGCTACCTGTCCAATCCCTGCTTCAGCGCTCTTCCAAGTTCTTGGACGGAATACGGCTTTTTGATAAATCCCCCGGCGCCCAGCCGCTGTGCCATTTTCACTTCCTCGCTTTCAGAAAACCCGCTGGCGATGACGGCTTTCTGATCCGGGCGGATCCGAAGGATGCGCTCGTAAGTCTGGCGGCCGTTGATGCCCGGATCCATCAGCATGTCCAGCAGAACCATATCCACCCGGTTTTCCAAAAGATACGCCACCGCATTTTCGCCGGAGTCGACACATTTACAGACATAACCCAGCACCGTCAACATCCGGCTGGCGATGTCACGCTGCAACGGCTCATCGTCAACGACAAGTATCTTTTCACCGCCGCCAAGCAACTCTTCGATTCCGGGATTTATTTCCTTGGGCGCAACCGCTTTCTCGGACACCGGAAAATAAAGCGCAAAAGAGGTTCCTTTGGCGCTGCTTTCTACCAGAACCGTGCCGCCGTG
Source organism: Desulfobacteraceae bacterium (assembly GCA_037442625.1). Taxonomy (GTDB): domain Bacteria; phylum Desulfobacterota; class Desulfobacteria; order Desulfobacterales; family Desulfatirhabdiaceae; genus RAAP-1. The sequence goes on along the minus strand of JBBIPX010000014.1, from coordinate 14,503 downwards.
ATCCAGAACGCTGTTCCAGACAACCGCCAGGCCCAGTCCCGTGCCGCTGATTCCCATGATCTTCTTGGTGTAGAAAGGCTCGAAGATATGTTCCAAATCCTTTTCCGATATGCCTTTCCCGTTATCGGTTACCGTCAGAATCGCATATTCGCCGGCGCTGATGCCATGTTTCAACGCCGTTTTTTCGTCCAGGATCCGGTTTTGTGTCGATATGACGACGCGCCCCGGTCCCTCGATGGCCTCCATGGCATTGGTAACCAGATTCATGATGCATTTACCGACATGAACCGGAGAACAGTGAATGTTTTGCAGGTGCGGGTCCAGACGCGCGGTGCAGTCAATGTGCGCATGCAGCGATTTGAGTTTATGGTGCTCCGGAGAAGCCAGGTATTCCTTGACAAGGCGATTCAATCTGGCCGGTTCTTTTGCGCAGGCGACCCCTCTTGCGACCGTAAGCAGATCCGCCACCACGGCAACGGCCCGCTGACCGGATTCACGGATGGCGCGGATGGGTTTTTGCAGTTCGCTGTCCTTGGGAATCTGCATGAGAAGCAGCTCCGGGTAGCCGACGATACCGGATAGGATGTTATTGAGATCATGGGCGACGCCGCCGGCCAGAAGCCCGATGCTCTCCATCTTCTGGGCCCGCTGCAGTTTGGCTTCCATGGCTTTTCTTTCAATTTCAGCCTGCTTCCAGGCGGTAAGGTCATCATATACCGCAACGATTTCCCCGGACGGCAGTTTATAAACCGAGTATTCACGCCATCCTTCCACCCGATCGTCGGAATAATAACTGACCGGATGGCACGCGGATTGACCCGTCCGCAAGACCCTGCGCAAGACATCGAGGAGACCGAACTCGGCAACTGCAGGGAATACTTCCGTGATTTTTCTGCCGACAAGCTGCGAACGATCCAAGTCTTCAATGGTTCCCACCGCTTTGTTGATATCCTTGAAAACAAAGTCATTTCCACCTTCAACAGCTTCATATACGGCGACACCGCTGCTGGAATGCTCAAAAAGCTGGCGGAACCGCCGCTCGCTTTCAGAAAGCTCCCGGGTGCGTTCCGCGACTTTCATTTCCAGATTATCGATGAGTTCCCGGATGTGTTCCGCCATGACATTGAATGTATGCGCCAGCAGGCTCAGCTCGTCATTGCCGTCTTCGCTGGCGTACACATCCAGATTGCCTTTTCTGAATGCTTCCGCAGTGCCGGTCAGATTGACCACACGCTGCGTGATGCGGCTGTTCAGCGCCCTTGCGATGATCAGGGCGGCCGTCAAACCGGCCAGGGTGATGCCCGCCATGAGAAGAAGGGACAGCCGGTGCGCATGGAGAATGCTTTCCCGCGCCTGGCTGACTTCCTCTCCCGCCAGATGAACCAGGGTTTTTGAGACAGCGTCAACCGCCTCCGCCTGGAGGGCAAAGTCGTTAAAAATCGCCTTGATCGCCACATCAACATCAAGAATCTTGTGGGCGGTGGCCATGCACCGGTCAATCAGCGCATTGATTCTCTGGCTCTGCACGGCGCCGACGGCAGGCGAATTGTCAAGTTCCTTCCGCAATTTGAACGCCGTGTTGAAAGCCGACTGCATCAAAAAGCGTTTTCGACTGATCCGGTAGTCCTGAGAAAAAGATCTCATCTCGCTGTAGAGACGCGAAAGACTGTCATAATTGCTTGTCTCGATCTGAAGCGCTGCATATTGATTATCCAGTTGCACTTCCAGCCCGGTTCTCGGAGCCGCCAGTTCCGTGACCAGTTCAACGGATTGAATGGATTTTTCGGCAAAGCGTTTTGCGGAAGACAGAAACAAATTCAGATCCACCCGGGTTTTTCTTAGCGGTTCAGTGACTTTCGATGCGTCGATCAAATTCTTCAGTTCATTGCTGACCGAAATAACATGAGCAATTTGCCTGACAGCCGGCTGTGCGTATTGTTCATGGGCTTTTTCAAGCCCGATTTCAGGATAGTGCAGAAAAAAATCCCCGTGCAGGCGTCGGGCCTTCTCCATGCCCCTGTCCATTTCCAGCACCAGTCGCTGAATCTCCGTGCTCGTCTCAATGGAATTCTGGACGGTGGTGACAAATTCCATTGAAAGATAACTGAATGCGGAAACCGTCACAAAGAGCAGCAGCAGCAGGCCGATTCCCAAACCGAAGCGGACCGTGATGCTCATTTCTTCCAGAAATCGCAGAAAATACTTCCAGGGGTTCATATCCGTCTATTTTTCACAGGAATAGGTAAACATCACGTTGGACTGCAGGCCTTCCAGTCCGGCTGCGGGTTCATCCAGGCGCAGGATGTTAAAGACCGGAACGGCGCAATCCCCGAATTCATCGCAGGTTAAGGTGCCGCTCACCCCCTTGTACCCGCGGGTAGCATACAGGGCGTTTCGAAGAGCCTGACGGCCGATGTGCAGGGTTCCGTCGGAATCGGCGACGGCTGCCTTCTCAAGGGCCTGCATCAACAGGTCTGCGGCGTCGAAGGCACTGAGATAATAGCTTGCAGCAGGCGACGTATTGAATTTCACTGCGTAATCCTTTGCCAGGGCATCGACTTCAGGACCTCCGGGACGGGAAGGACCGACAAAATACAGGCCTTTTCCCTGATCTTTGACCGCTTCGATAAAGGAGCTCTCAATCAAAGCGCCATCGCTCATCAGGATGATATTTTCAAAGCCGGCTGTTTTTCTGGACTGCAACAGGACTTGGTTGCCCTCCGGCTGAAAGAGCGGAAAAAAAAGAAGCTGCGTTCCGGAATTCATAACAGCCGTCAGAACCGGCTGCATTTCAGTATCCCCCTTGCTTATCAGGGCGGATAAAACAATTTCCCCCCCAAACTTCCGGAATGCCTGTTCAAACCCCTCTGTCAGCCCCCGGCTGTAGATATCCCCGTCATTCAGGGTGGCGGCTTTTCGAACCCCCAGTTTGTAAAAGGCGTAATCGGCCGCGGCTTTCCCGGAAGCTTCCTCGTTGGGTGCTGTCCGGAAATATCCCGGCTGCCAGTTGGGGGCGCGTTTGCCGGCAATGGCGGTCAGATAAGGCGCGCTGTTGTTGCCGGATATCATGGTCAGCCCGGCATCGGACATCACCTTTGACGCGCCGGCGGCTTCTCCCGAACAGGTTGTTCCCAGAATGGCCACGGTCTGAGGATCCGCGATGATTTTCAAGGCCGCATTGGCGCCGCCTTCCCCGGTGCAGCCGGCATCCTCGGTCTGAAGCAAGATGGAATGACCCAGAAGTTTTCCCTGCCGCTTGTCAACGGCAAGATCAATTCCCCTGATCTGCTCCAGCCCCAGAGGCGCAACATTTCCGGACAAAGCCTGGAGCACCCCGATCTTGAGGGGTTCTCCAGGCGCCACGTCAATGCATGCGATACTGTCGGAGCACTGGAAACGGGGTTTTTGCTTCTCGCACCCTGCAGACAAACAGACAGCAAAAAGAAACACCCCGATCCCATAAAAAATATTCGGCTTGATTTTAGGCATTATTCCTCTGGTGTTGTTCGGATTGTGAAACTGGACCCATGATTTCCAATCATCGTTCCGGGTTATTTCCGCTTCCCGGAGACAGACGACGGATCCATTTTCTTTGATTGCTCAGAAAGTTCAGAATCGGCGCAATGCCGAAAAGATTGGTTTTCCCCTGTTCCAGAAATATCTCTTCCAGCGACAAATGGGGGTCGCTGACGGGATTTCTCAAGTATTTACGGATGGCTTCGAGACGATTGACAATTCGGGTTTCGAGCTGATCCTTCAGGTTTTTCTTGATTTTCAGGATTTTTTCCTTATGGACGTCATAGACGGAATCGCCCCTGGATTTTTTGAGTTTATAGTCGATCCGCATGGCAATCAGTTCCTTGAGCATCGCCTCGTATTCGGGCCCGAGGCTGACGACTTCCGGAACCAGCTCCCCGAAATTGGATATCCCCAGAATGTCTTTCCCCTGCTCCCAGTAATTCACCAGAAATTCATTTTCCAGGTCTTTGTAATTTTGAAGCGGCATGTACATTCTGCGTAGGTACTGGAGGACTTTTTCAGTTTTTTTCTTATGCCCGCCGATGATGACGGAACCGCCCACCTCGCCTTTTTTAACCCCCTTGGTCCAGGGCGCCCCGGTAATCCCGAAATCGTGGTATATGGGAATCTGGAGCAGCGCGGACAGGGTGTTGAGCGCAAGGGCATAGCCCGCGGAAGGGCCGCCGACGTTGTAGGATGCGGAAAGAAGCTGATGATGGATGGTATACCTGTCCAGAAATTCCCCTAGCAGTTTGGGAATGCTGACCTTCGGGTCCAGCTCCTGAAGGTAGTTTTTCACCAGGGTCAGGGCTTCCTGGGCCGACTGCTGGGTCATCTGAACCGCCATGTCAAGCTCCGCCGTCGCCGCGGACCCGGAGGATACGGCCCCGGTGACCAGGACTTTATCAGCAGAGAGGCTGTAGGTCAGACTGGTGGCGATGGGAAGCAGCACGCCGGACACATCGTTTGCGCCGACGCCGATAATAAAGCCCACCTGGGGTTCCTGGCTGAGCTCCGCTTCCAGAAATTCATCAAGCTGTATCTTTCCGATTTTTACCGGACTGTGAGAGATTTCCTGCCGCGCGGAATTCAGGTGGGAATTCATCAGCGGATAGTCATCCAGGCTTGTCACCGTGCCGAGCAGCGCGATCACTTCCCCGTAGCGGGATAAAAACGCCGAAGGATCCCCATAAACAGAGGATCGCAGTGACTGCGGGGCATCCACGGCGTCCAAGATCCCCATCAGGGTTTTAAAATTGAATTTGACGAATTTATCCCGGATCACACTGGATGCGTGGGCAAGATCGCGAATCCGCTGCAGGACTTCGTATTCCGTGCTGCGAAGGGATCTGGCCTTTTCCACGAACGCCGCATAATCCGCCGGGGTGTTGCACAGTCCCTTGGCGGATTCCACAATGGCTTCAATCGAAAGATCCGGCGCCAGGGGAACTTGCGTTAATGTATGCCGGACAATGTCGGTAATGTCCTTCCGCCGCAGATGGCCGGACACTTCCTGCACCTTCAGCCGCTTGGACCGGATCAGGGCCGGATCCAGGATATCGAGCCGGTTGGTGGTCAGAACCGTAAACACCCGGTTGAGCGGGATTTCGCCGTCGATCAAGCTCAAGAATTTATTGGTCAGTTTATCGGAAGGAGAGCCGCCGGTAGCGCTGCGCCGGGGCGCCAGGGAATCCCCTTCATCAAAAAACACCAGGGAAGGCGCAATCATCTTGGCGATGTCGTATACTTTTTCCAGGTTTTCAACGGCTCCTTCCCAGGGACTGACCGGGTCCTGAAGGGCGGATGCGCTTGTGGCGATATCGTGAATGTCGCTGTTTTCGCTGAGCCAGGCCCGGATGAGAAAGGTTTTGCCGCTTCCCGGCGGACCGTTCAATACCACGCCTTTTTCTTCGCTGACATTATAATACAGGCAGTTGTTGGCCATTTCGGAAAACACGTCCTTGACATTTCCCACATACGCATCCCAGTGCACATGGCGGTCCATGCGGTCCACGACTTTTTCAAACAAATCGCCGAAAGCGCTTCTGGCGACCAGCTCAAAAGCCTTTCTCACCAGAAGCGAATCATCGAGGTAATCCGATGAAAAGCCGCCCTGAATTTCAATAATGGAATGAACCAGCTTTCGCACATAGGCCGGGGTGATTTTAAGGGTTCTTTCCTGAAAAATGACATAGATTTTATCCACGGCCGACTTCACCAGAGAGGAAGGAATGCACCGGGCGTTATGCAGACAGACGGCATCGGGGGTTTCGGTGACCACGATATCGTTTCGGGCCAGCTCCAGCCGGACGACTTCCGTCAGGTTCTCCGGGTTTTTCCAGAAATCCGACAGATCCAGAATCCTGCCCTTTTCCACAAACCGCCGGTAGATGGTCGGATCGAAGCGCTCGGGCTGATCCGTGGTTGCGATCAGCAGGCAGTCCCTGCGGCCGTTGATGATTTCATCGATCACGATATTGGCGGTATCAATCAGGGTCCGCTGCTGCCGGTCGGGTCCGCTGTCCTTGCCTTCGGTTTTTCCAAAAGCGCTGTGCGCCTCCTCCACATGCCGGATGGTGGTTTTTCGGGGGTCCCCGAGCGCCTTCTTGAAATAATTGCCGGGCTCGCCGGCAAGCGCGGTCTGGTAATCATTGGGGGTGATCATGGTGTAATCCACCAGAACCCCCTGCTCTTCGAGCTGGGAAAGATTTTTGCCGATCCGGTTTTTCAGAAGGCGGCTGATTCCCGGCACCCTGGCCAGTGACTTGTAAAAAGCCACTTTTTTCCGTCTGGCGATTTCCGCCGCCAGGGTTGGATCCACCTGATCGATGGTTTTCCAGAAAGGCTCCGCCGCCAGGGCTTCTTCTTTTTTCTGCTCAAGATCCACCTCCGGCCGCACCTCGTTGACAAAAATAACCTGCTCCAGGGTCTGACGGACGGTGGATGTCTTGCCGCTCCCGCTCGGGCCGATAAAAAGAATCAGGGGCGCTTTGGGAATGGAAGGATCGGACAGATATTCTTTTCGGATATGGGCCCGGTAGATTTTGTCAAAAAGGGTTGTCAGCTCCACCGGAACATGGACATCACCGAGGTCCCTGTCCAGAAGCGACAGCAGATAGGTGTAATCCTTGGCCGATACTTCCTTTTCCAGAATCTTGTTCCAGGCCTGCTGAGGGTTTGTTTTTCCGGAAATTTCAAAACGCCGCTGCCAGTCGGTCAGAATCTCGGGATCTTTCAGAATCACAAACCGCTTTTCCGGGGCGGTAATAAAAAAAGACAGAAAGTTCTCCAGCAGGGTATTGAGCCAGTCCGAGGGCGGGTTGTACTGATTGAGTCGCGAGCGCATGAACGCCTTGGTTTCATAAGGCCAGGAAGACACAAGGCGCCGGATTTCCTGAATTCGATTTTCAGGAAGGCTGACATACCGGACTTCTTTTGTCAGTCTTCTTGCCATTACCGCTCTCCAGTGGGTTTCCGGTGAGGCTGGGCAGGCGGAAGGGCAATTGAAGGTGAATCCTGAGTGTTCTGAATCACGATGGTGTTCTGGCCTTCACCGTTTTTCTCATATGCCGTGGCCCATTTCTGCTGGGTAAGAAACTGCAAAAGCGCCGTATCCGTGGATCCGTCCGGTCTGCCAAGGGCCTGCTGCAGGGATTGAATGCTTTCCAAATAGGCGGCATAAAGCTTGCGAATCCGGCTGGCCTCCTGATCGGCCGAATAATTATCCGCTTCGGCAATCAGCTCCCTGCGTTTTTTTTCTTCCGTTGCTTCAATCAGTTTATCGCCGAAACGGGTCTCCTTCAGGACAAAGCTCACGACTTCAATGCCGTATTTCTTTTCAAGCGTGGGGCCGCCCGCGTTGATCGGCCTGGATTTCAGGGCGACAAAAATATCATCCTTGATTTTTTCACGGTTGCTGATAAGCGCGTTGACCTCATGGGCCTGAAGGATGTCCTTGACAATGCCGTCATAATCTCCCTGAAGCAGGTGCAAAGGATCCAGGTTCTCGATGGCCCAGGTTTTCAGATTCCGGATCCGGTAGGTCAGCACGGCCGAGGTCCAGAGCGCCACGCTTTCCTTTGAAATGATTCGCATGGGCTCCGGACTGCCGCCCAGAAAAAGCGTCTGGTTCATCAGGGGAACTTCCTGCTCGATGCGGGTAAAATACGGCAGGCGGACATGCCAGCCGATATCCGTGATGGCCTCGCGCTGACCGCCGAAACGCTCCAGCACCACGGCGTAGTTCATCTTGACTTTAAAGATGGCCCGGGTGGCGTACACCAGAACGGACAGACCATATAGCAGCCCCGCCAGGGTTGCCAGCGCCAGCAAGCGGCGCAGGATGGTTTTAACAAAAGCCCTGGTAAAAATATGTCCGGGAAGCGCTTCCGGCATGATGACTCCTTTGGCCTGAGCTAATCGGCCTTCAGGCCGGTCCCCAGGAAAGTTGAAAACCATAAAAGGGATTCCCGCATGAACGATTCCTGGTGGGAGGTCCGGCTCATGACATGGTCTCCATTTTCCTGAATCACCAGTTTTTTGGGATGACCCGCTTTTTCAAACAATTTCCGGGCGTGGGATACGGGTACGACCGAATCGTTTTCCCCGTGGAAGATCAAAACATTCCGGATAGCAGGCAAATTGTCCGAAAGATCGAAGCCAAACCGGGGAGAAAGCGCCAGCTCCGCCGAAAGCCCGGCCGGAACTACGCCCTTTGCCGAATCAATCAAGGAAGTGCT
>JBBIPX010000014.1:0-6235 GCA_037442625.1 Desulfobacteraceae bacterium | reverse complement strand
GATCGCGCAATTGAAACCCAGGATCAACGTGACCGGCATTGCGGCGGCGACCGAAAGACATACCGCCCCGCCCAGACTGCTGCCGAAAAGCCCTGTTTTCGGGTTAAGCGCATAATTGTTTCGCAGATAATCGATTGCGCCCTGCAAATCCCGGCACCGTCCGTAAAAGTCCGCGGCATCCGCCTTGCCGCCCTCGCTTTGGCCGCATCCGCGATGATCGAACCGGAAATATGCCATGCCGTTTGAACTGCACTGCCCGGCCATTTCAATCTGTTTTGGCGAATTGCCGGAGCTCAGCAGCCCGTGCGAACCCGCAACAAGCGGCGGCTCGTGAATTTCAGGCAGATGAAGCGTTCCCGACAACCGGAAACCGTCCGACAAGAATGACACTGCTTTACAGGATACGCCGACCATGGCCGATTTGATCATATTTCAGGCTTGAATTCAAACGTTTTTTCCGGTTTTACCGTGAAAACGATTTCCCGGTATGAGTTTACATTCATCCACCATCAGCCATCGGTCATCCGTCATCTGCGATCTGTCATCTGAAATCCATCAGTTCATCATTCTCAGCATCAGCGGCACGGCCACAAATGTTCCGATGGATGCGCCGATATTGGTAAACACCACAACGAGAAGGATGCGCGTCACCTTGTTCCGCCAGAACCCTTTTACAGAAAGAATATCCTGCGGCAAAGCCTCGATGTCGCGAACCTTGGGCTTTCGCGAAAACGCTTCTACCAGACCCGAAACCCAGCCTGCGGCGATCAGCGGATGGAGCGTCGTGACGGGAGCCGCCAGAACCGAGGAGAGGATGGTCAGGGGATGGGCCAGGGCGGCGGCAGCGCCGATGCCGGCCAGAATGCCGGTTGTCAGTATCCAGCCGGTGATCATGTGGGTTCCGACATGCGTCCCCCCGTTTAAAAATCCAGCGGCCATCATCAGGACAATCGCCAGCGGAATCCCCCATCCCAGCAAAGCCTTCAGCCTGCCTTCCGGCGCGAGCGTTTCAAGAGCCGCGATATCCACGGGTTTATCCCAGTTCGCCTTGATTCCGGAAACATGCCCCGCCCCCACCACGGCCACGATTTTTGTCCCCGGCGCCGTGCGGATTTTTTCCGCCAGATACTGGTCCCGCTCTTCAATCAGGATGTGCTTTAACATGGGAAGGGTTTTTCCCACATCCGCCATCAAGACCTCGAGAACATCCTGCTCCTTCATTTTTTCGATATCTTCCCGGCTGATATCCGCGGCTTCGGTAAATGACAGCAGCAACTGGTACAACAGCTTGTTTTTCTCCCAGAACGTCATTGCCTTCCAGGCCCGTGACAGGGTTACGCGAATCTCCCGGTCCGCAAGGTGAATTGCGGCTCCCGATGCATCCGCGGCATCGATTGCGCGGATCATCTCCGCGCCCGGAACAACATCCAGCTTTGCGGCAATCCGCTTTTGAAACGCTGCCAGAATCAGATGCGACAGCAGCAGAAAAGTTTTCTTTTCCCTGATGACTTTGACGATATCCATGTTCTGCCACTGGTCTTTCAGCCGGATGGACTGAAAGCGGCTGGCACAGAGCTCAACACAGACCGTATCCGGCTTTTCTTCTGCAATCACCGCGGCTACCAGATCCGAGCTTTCCCGGGATACATGGGCAGTGCCGATCAAAACGATTTCCCTGCCTTCCAGGCAAAGCCGGTGAACCATATTATGATTGTTCGTTTCAGACATTCCGTATATAATCCTTGAGGGTTATGGATCAAAATCGTTAATACGGCCGGAAATTCCGGCTATTACCAATATAAATTGATGAAATTATATAATATATTATTTTTTCATGCAAGGTGAAATCAATCTTTGGAGCATTCCCGTCAATGACTTTTCAGTTACCGACCTACAACAGCCATGGTGAAGCATCCAAATTCCCCTACTATCTGCCGTCTGAAAATGAAATCCCTCTATTTGAAGCCGCATATCAGGCCAGGCTGCCGGTCATTTTAAAAGGGCCGACCGGCTGCGGCAAGACCCGTTTCGTGGAATTCATGGCGCACCGATTGGGAAGGCCCCTGATTACCGTAGCCTGCCACGAAGATCTTTTCGCATCGGATCTGATCGGCCGGTATCTGCTTTTAAACGATGCAACCGTCTGGATGGACGGCCCCCTCACCCGCGCCGTCCGCGCGGGCGCCATCTGCTATCTGGATGAAATCGTCGAGGCCAGAAAGGACACCACCGTTGTAATTCATCCCTTGACCGACACCCGCAGAACCCTTCACATCGATAAAAAAGGAGAGAGCATTCAGGCCCATCCGGATTTTTTGATGGTGGTCTCCTACAACCCCGGTTACCAGTCCGTGCTGAAAGACCTGAAACAAAGCACCCGCCAGCGTTTTGTCGCACTGGAATTCCATTATCCGGATCCCGAAAATGAGGCCGCCATCGTGTCCCGGGAAAGCGGTCTGGATTTGGAAACCGCCAGGAAACTGGTTCTTCTGGCAGGAAAGATCCGAAACATCCGCGAACACGGCCTGACCGAGGGCGCCAGCACCCGGCTTCTCATTTATGCGGGATGCCTCATTCAGCGGGGAATATCCGTCATCCAGGCCTGCCGCACCGCCATCTGCCTTCCCCTGTCTGATGACCGGCGGCTGCAGGAAACCCTGATGGAGCTGATGAACGATATGTTCGGGGAAAGCGGTGATCAATGAGCAGTTCAGTCATACGGGATAATTATTCACACGGCAAAGTCGGCGATTTTTTAAAACAGGCTATCTCAACGAATGCCGATATATCCATCGTGTCCGCATATTTCACCATTTATGCCTATCACCATCTCAAGCAAAACCTTGATGAAATCAACAAACTTCGATTCTTGTTCGGAGAACCGACATTCATCAAATCCATGGATCCGGATAAAATCAATATGCGGAATTTCAGGATCGAGGATGATAACCTTGCCATTGGGCTTGAAAGCCGCTTGACGCAAAAGTCGGTTGCCAAAGAATGTTCCGAATGGATCCAGGCAAAAACAGAAATCCGTTCCATGGTCAAGCCCAATTTTCTACATGGAAAGATGGTTCACATTCAACAGGAAAGCGGCATCGAAAAAGCCATTGCCGGCAGTTCCAATTTCACCGTCAATGGGCTGGGCCTGGGTGGCAGCAGGAATATCGAATTGAATCTGGTTATCGACAGTGATCGGGACAGGCAGGAACTGAAAGAATGGTTCGATGCCATCTGGAATGATCGGACGGGCCTGGTTGAAGACGTCAAGGAACAGGTGCTGGATTACTTAGAACAGCTCTATCTGGAAAATGAACCGGAATTTATTTATTTCAAAACCCTGTTTCATCTGTTTGAAAACTATCTGAACGAACAGAAAACCGGACGGCTCTTGGATGAGCAAACCGGTTTTTTCGACTGTGAAATCTGGAATTGTCTGTATGATTTTCAGAAAGACGGCGTCAAAGGGGCCATCAATAAAACCATCCGGCACAACGGATGCATCATTGCCGACAGCGTCGGCCTGGGCAAAACCTTTGAGGCACTGGCCGTTATCAAGTATTTCGAGCTGTTGAATCATCGTGTCCTTGTGGTCTGTCCGAAAAAGCTAACCGGCAACTGGACCATCTATCAGGCCAGCCAGAATCATATGCTTAATCCATTCAGAAAGGACCGGTTTAACTATACGGTTCTGGTTCACACGGACATGGCGCGGGTGTCCGGCCGGTCCGATGCGAATGGAATCGATCTGGAAAATTTCAACTGGGGCGCCTATGATTTGGTCGTTATCGATGAATCACATAATTTCAGGGGCAATCCCGTTGAAAGGACCAAAGAAGACGGTTCACTCAAAATGAACCGGGCAAAATGGCTGATGGAAAAAGTCATTAAATCCGGTTCCAAAACCAAAGTTCTGATGCTCTCCGCAACGCCGGTCAATAACAGCCTGCGGGATCTGCGCAATCAGATTGCCTTCATCACCGAAGGTAAGGATGATGCGCTGTTTTCAAACTGTAAAATTAAAGATATCGGGCTGACCCTGAAAAATGCACAAACCCATTTCACCAACTGGGCAGACGCTAAGAAAAATCCCAACCGGAACATGAAGCAACTCCTGGAGCGTCTGGATTCATCATTTTTCAAACTTCTGGATGAACTGACCATTGCAAGATCCCGAAAGCACATCAAGACATTTTATAAAATTGAGGCGGTCGGAAATTTTCCGGAAAGAAGCAAGCCGCATTCGGTTTATCCCGAAATTGATTTGAATAACCGTTTTCCCTCCTACGACCGTATCAACCGGCAGATACTGGAATACAAACTTTCGGTATTTAACCCGTCAGCCTATATCAAACCAGATAAAAAACAAAAATACGAGGCCATATCCAGAACCCATGTTCTGGCTTTCCAGCAGGCCGACCGGGAGAATTTTCTCATTGGCATGATGAAGGTCAATTTTCTGAAGCGCCTGGAAAGCTCCATTGAGTCCTTTGAAATATCTCTGGACAGAACCATTCGGAAAATCGAAACGCTTGAAGCTAAAATTATCGGGTTTCTAAATTCTCGGCATCTTTTTCCCCCTTTTGGGGGGAACGCCTCACAGGAAGAATCTCTGGAAAGCATGGAACCGGATGAAGGGGAGCTGGAAGAAAATGGCGAAGACAGAGAAGCATGGCAGGTGGGCAAAAAACTGAAATTCGATCTGTCGGACATCAGGTTGCAGGAATGGCTGGTTGATCTGAAAAATGACAAGGAAGCGCTGATCGATCTGCTGAATAACGCAGCCGCGGTTACACCGGAAAGAGACGCGAAACTTGCCGAACTCAGGATACTGATTGCCACCAAAGTCAAAACGCCATTTAACGGTAACAACAAAAAAGTGATTGTGTTTACGGCGTTTGCAGATACGGCCATCTATTTATACGACAATATCCTGGACCTGTGCCAACGGGAGCTTGGGTTGCATGTCGCCCTGGTATGCGGCAGCCTTACCCGGACTACCTTTGGCAAAACCGATTATGACAGCATTTTGCTCAATTTTTCACCCCTATCCAAAAACCGCACCCGGATGACATCCGTGGCTCAAAATGAAGAAATCGATATTCTGATCGCCACGGATTGTATCAGCGAAGGACAGAACCTGCAGGATTGCGATTATCTGATCAACTACGACATCCATTGGAATCCGGTTCGGATCATTCAGCGGTTTGGCCGTATCGACCGGCTGGGGAGCCGGAACGCCACCATTCAACTTGTCAACTTCTGGCCGACAAAAGACCTGGATAACTACATCAATCTGAAAGAGCGCGTCGAAGCCCGCATGGCCCTTGTGGATATGACCGCAACCGGCGAAGACAATGTATTGAATACGGAACAGATCGAGGATCTCATTACGGACGAACTGAAATACCGCAATCAGCAACTGAAAAAGTTGAAAGACGAGATTCTGGACCTGGAAGACATGGATGAAACCGTATCCCTGACCGATTTTACGCTGGATGATTTCAGAATTGAACTCGTGAACTTCATTGAAACCAATCGCATCCGGCTGACGAATGCACCATTCGGATTATATGCCGTCGTGCCGTCTCCGTCAGGTCAACATGCCGGGTTGCTTGACACCGGTCGATTTACAGAAAATGAGAAAGATATCATCAAGCCCGGAGTGATATTCTGTTTGAAGCAAAAAGGCGAGAATGACGGGAACGAAGCCGTCAACCCCCTCAATCCATATTTTCTGATATATATTCGAAGCGATGGGACGGTGCGTTTCAATTACACCCACGCCAGGCAGATTCTGGAAATCTATCGGCTGCTGTGTCAGGGAAGAAAAACGCCTTATGAAGCTTGCTGTGAAATATTTAATGAAGAGACGCAAAATGGCGCGGACATGACTGAATATACCACGCTGCTTAAGAAAGCGGTGGATGACATTATCCGGATGTTTAAAAAGAAGGGCAGTCAGAAGCTGACTTCAGACAGAGGGGCGCTTTTGATACCCACCCCAAAACAGCTTTACAATATGGAAAATTTTGAACTGGTGACATGGCTGGTTATCAAATGACGGCATAAAATTCGATTTCTAATCTCAAGGCCTATTGGCCATAACACTTGACGCTAATAACGGATTGCGTTAATACTTATACCTTGGATTTCGCTCTTTGATTTTTGGAATATTTCATTTTCAACAACCTGAGTCAGGTTGCCAGCTCTTGCCAGTTTCAGTTTGCAATCA
>JBBIPX010000013.1:0-43143 GCA_037442625.1 Desulfobacteraceae bacterium | reverse complement strand
CCATCTCCGACGGCTGGTCTTCAATTTCACATATCCTTTGGTTTTTTGCTTGTGGGGATTAAGCCTTTATGATACGCGATCACAAACGTGATAATTACACCAGAGTGACATGTACCGCCGATATCAAACCCTCATTCAACCAGCCCACTTAAATCAAGGACTTTGAAAATGGCATACAATGTGGACATAATGACAATCCCATGGAAAGCATTCGTGAAATCTTCCTTTGTGGTCATTTTTTGCCTGACGATACTTTTGCAGGGCATAGCATTTGCTGGAGTAACGTCAGGCCGCGAAAAACTTAATGGAACAACAAAAACCCAGGGAGATTTCAATCTTGAAACCCGCAAAAAGGAGTGTCCAAAAAACCAGATACCTTGCGCAAATGCCTGTATTGATCCAAAGGCGAACGCACAAAATTGCGGGGTATGTGGCAACGTGTGTCCTGCCGGACAAACATGCAGCAACGGTGTCTGTGTTTTGAAACCCCTACATCGGTGACCAGATCAAGTAATAATGGGCAATTTTGTTAAGCGGCTTTTTCCAATGCCGTGATACCTCAAATTCTTATGGGCTGAGGTAGCCAAGATAGGAATGACGCCAGTTGCTATTATAAAACATTTCGGCTCATAGATGTTTCGTGTGGCAAACACTTATGAAGAACTGATCTCAATGATAGTTATCCGATTCTTGAATATCGGGCGGTCCGAAAATATTATCATACCGAAAGATTGCAAAAGACGGTGTTCCCCAAAAAGTAAAAAGCCGACCCCTGATGGGCCGGCTTTGATTTACCCTTGGAAGGAAATGAAACCATCTCAGCCACACTACTGGAACTGAGAGCACCGTGACTGGCTTTTGTGAAACTGTTCCAGACAACCAAAGGCCCAGTGGAATTTTCAGGGACACAATGATAAACCCGATCAGTTCTTTGCATGTTACTCGATTACGTCGTTCAGGTGGCAGAGCCACTGAACTCTGACCTTGCCCTGATGACAAGGGGATTCCAGGATGTCGGATAAATGGGTTGACGGATATCCCATTTTTCGTTAACCTGATAAATATTATGATTAACGGAAATCGATCACCGATATGAAATCCAACATACTTGCCTTGTTACGGTCTGCTCAGGACATTGTATCCGGAGAGACCTTGAGCACGGCCCTCGGGATCTCGCGGGTATCAGTATGGAAGCACATCCAGAAGCTTCAGGAATGCGGATATGAAATTGCGGCAACCCCCAAGGGGTATACCCTTCTGAAGACGCCGGACACGCCGTTTTCCTGGGAGTTTCCGGATCGCGAAGGGATGATCCATTATTTTCCGGAGGTTTCCTCCACCATGGACATAGCCAGGGAAATGGCGCGAAAGGGTCATCCCCATTTCTGCGTTGTGATCGCAGGCCTGCAAACCGGCGGTCGGGGCAGGCTGAGGCGGACATGGTTTTCCAGCGACGGCGGGCTTTATTTCACCCTGATTTTGCGGCCTGAGATTCCGGTGACATGGTGTTCCCGGGTCAATTTTGCGGCATCCCTCACGCTTTGCCGGACAATCCGGAGCCTGACCGGATTGAATGCCGCCGTCAAGTGGCCGAACGATATTCTCGTTGACGGCAAAAAACTGTCCGGAATGCTCTCGGAGATGGAAACCGAGGCGGAAATGGTCTCGTTTGTCACAGTCGGCATCGGAATCAACGTCAACAACGATCCGACAAAGTTTGAGCCGAGTGCCTGTTCGCTTCGGCTGCTTCTGGGAGAGCCGGTTTCCCGGAAAGAGCTTTTGTCCCGGTTTCTGGACGAGCTTCAATCTTATCTTGAGATGGCAGACGGCAACCTGGAGAACGCCATCACGGAATGGAAAGAAATGACCTGCACGCTGGGCAGGCGTGTTTCGGTGGCTACACCTCTGGAAACGACCACAGGCTTGGCTCTGGATATCGATGCTACCGGTGCATTGATTCTGGAGATGCCGGATGGTTCACAAAAAAAAGTGCTTTACGGCGACTGCATGAACGCGGATTGACGGCAAAAATTCCCATGAAATCGGCAAACCAACTTCGCATGATGGTTTATGCATCATTATTTGCGGCGCTGACGGCGGCCGGCGCATTTCTGGCGATACCCATCGGACCGGTCCCCATTGCACTTCAGAGTCTATTCGTGTTTTTGGCGGGCCTTCTTCTCGGCTGCAGATGGGGGGTATGGAGCGTAACCATCTATCTGCTGACCGGCTTTCTGGGACTTCCGATTTTTGCAGGGGGTACCGGCGGGATCGCCAAATTGGCGGGGCCGACCGGCGGGTATCTGCTGGGATATCTGCCGGCAGTCTTCGTCATCGGCGTCCTTTCTGAAAAATTGCCTAAAAAGCCATTGTTCTCCCTAATCGCCATGAGTGCCGGTGCGCTGATCGTCTATGTCTGCGGGGTTCCCTGGCTGAAGGCCGCAACGGGCATGGCCTGGCCGAAAGCTTTGGCCGCGGGTCTGTATCCTTTCCTGCCGGGAGATGCGCTTAAAATTGTAGCCGCAGTACCCATTGCCGGAATATTAAAAGAATACATCCGCTCATGACCCCTTCAGGCATACCCATTATAGACGTTTCGCATCTCAGCCGCCGGTTTCCGGACGGAACCCTTGGAATTGACGACATATCCTTCAAGATTGAAAAAGGGGAGTTCGTCGTGGTTGCCGGACATAACGGGTGTGGCAAAACCACGCTTTTCAGGCATCTGAACGGGCTCCTTGCGCCGGATTCCGGGGATGTCAAAATAGACGGCATTCCGGTATCCGCGGATATTTTAAGGGCCCGCCAGATGGTGGGCCTGGTTTTTCAGGATGCGGACAGCCAGATTGTCGGCGAAACGGTTTATGATGATGTGGCTTTCGGACCTGAAAACTTATGCCTTGACCCTGCCGAGGTCTGCCGCAGGGTGACATCGGCCCTGATTGCGGTCGGCATGGTACATCTTTCTGATCAAAAACCGCACCGGCTCTCCGGAGGAGAAAAACGCCGCCTGGCCATAGCCGGCATTCTGGCTATGGAATCCCAGGTGCTGGTTCTGGATGAACCTTTTGCCAACCTGGATTATTCCGGAATGCTTCAGGTGCTCTCCCGGATCACACAATTGAACCGGTCAGGCAAAACCATCATCCTGTCGACCCATGATCTGGATAAGACGATGGGACACGCCGGCCGGTTGATCCTGATGAAAAACGGTTCAATTCTAAGAGACGGCCGGTTTGAAAATATCATCCGGGACGTTGCATGCGCCGGCGTTAAAACGCCCTGCGCCTGTCGCATGGAGGCCCTTTACGGATGAAAAGTCTGGTTGATATGGATGTCCGCATCAAAATGGCCTGTATGGCCTTTTTCAGTATCGTCGTTCTGAAGGCGGGTGCAAACGGACTGATCGCCCTTTCGATCCTGTGCATCGCGCTCTGGGGCGTTGCTCGGTTCAAGGCAATTGAGATCATCCGTCATTTTCGTATGATCGTGTTACTGCTGGCCATCGTTTTTCTGGCACGGGCTGTGACCGTTTCCTTTTTCATTGGTGCCGCCGGCAGGCTGATTTCCTTGGATCCAAAAGGCGCTGTCGAAGGCGCCGTGATATGCTGGCGCCTTGTCATTCTGACGTTTCTGGGTATTGTGTGGATGTCCACCACAAGGCCATCCGGCATCCGAACTGCTGTCGAGTGGTTTTGCAGGCCATTTCCCGGCATGCACGGAAAACAGGTTGCGACCATGATGGGTCTGGTGGTGCGATTTTTGCCGGTTCTCCTGGAGCGGGCAAGGGAAACCTCCGCAGCCCAGCAATGCCGGTGCATCCAGAACCGCAGAAATCCGGTTTATCGAACTGTCAAATTCGCGATTCCGCTGCTCTGCCGCACGCTGGAGACCGCGGATCAGCTCGCGGACGCCATGGAGGCCAGATGCTTCCGTCCGGAAAACAGCCGTCCACTCGCCTTAAAACCCGGCAGGTCCGATTGGCTTGCCTTGCTCGGCACTACGGTTTTATGCGCTCTGATACTTGTAAGTTGAAACCCGGCATTAACAAAGGAGAAAGTCATGCTGTCCCACATTGTCGTTTTCTGGCTGAAAGACGATCTTTCAGATGCCAAGCGTTCCGAATTCCGCCAAGGGCTTGAATCCCTCAAAGCGGTAGAAACCGCACGGGGGGTCTATATCGGGTCTCCGGCCAAAACCGGGGAACGGCCTGTCATCGACAGGTCATATTCCTTTGCCCTGACGGTTATGTTTGATACGATCCAGGATCATGATGCCTATCAGGTCCACCCGCTTCACCAGGGGTTTCTCAAACAGTTCGGCTCGTTCTGGTCCCGGGTGCTGATTTATGACTATGAATAATTCAATTCCGGCGGCACATAGCGCCTTTCACTAAGCTGCCCGGGCGCTGACGACTGCGCGGGCCGTGACCGCGCCGATAACGAACAGGCCGCCGACCAGGGCCAGTTTCCCGGGCGTCTCCCCGATGACCAGAAACACCCAGAGCGGATTCAAAATGGGTTCGAGGGTTAAAATGAGGCTGGATTCAAGCGCCTTCACCTGTTTTATCGCGATTGAATACAGGACAAATGACAGTCCGATCTGAAAGATGCCCAGATATGAAATGATACCGATGGCTGAAGGCGTAAAACTTTCATGAACCAAAAAAGGCGCACCGATCAAAGCGCCAAGAATGTTTCCGAGCAAAATGGTGTTGGCGGGCTTGCCGTCTTTTTGCTTTCGCATGCAGAGCATCAGTACCGCCATGGACATGCCGCTGACGATTGCCAGAATGTTTCCGGTGACGCCGGTGAAATTCAGGTCATCGCCAAAAAAAAGAAATAGCCCCGTGAATACCACAACCAGTGATATCCAGTCCGCGCGCTGGGGGCGTTCGTTAAGAAACCAGTATCCAAAAAGCATAATGTAAATGGGCAGCGTGTACTGCAGGAAGATGGCGTTGGCGGCGGTTGTCAGTTTGGTGGCCATGATGAAAAAAAGCTGAGCGCCCACATAGCCGACGGCACCCACAACCTGAAGGCCTGTCCAGCGGAGTCGAAGCGGACATTGCAGATATATCCAGAATACGATTGTAGAAAGAATGCTGCGGCCGCTCAGGATTGAAAGGGGCTGCCAGGAAATGATTTTGACCAGCAGGCCGCTGCTGCTCCAGAGAATGGCCGTCAGGACCAGAAACAGAATGGCCCGACGGCGGGTTCCAGATGCGTTCATGTTCTTTGGCTTATCCTTTGATGGGATGGACGGAGGCATCTCGGGGCTCGAAGAAACTTGCGGGAAGAAACGCGCGGATCAGACTGTTTTCGTTGGGAAGAATGGGGCGCCAGGAGATCCGGTAACGGGTTTCCCGGCCGGAGCCCGGATCGGGCGAAAATGTGGCCGTTTCCAGGGATTCGAAACGGTTCCAGCGTCCTTCAATCCACAGGACATTGTGCCGGGTCAGATTGAAATCCCGGAATATCCGCCTGCCCATGGTATCGGCAACGCTTGTTTTCATGGGACCGGGCGTGGTTTCAACGGCCACGACCACAAAGCGTTTCAGATGGGTGATATCCGGCTGGGACAGGGAAAGGTCAATGACTTTCAGGTCGCAGGACATCTCCCATTTTTTTCGGAAAACGTGCGATGACGGATTCATCGGCGCCTTCCAACGGTAAGTTCCGTCAAAAATAATCATGCGGGTTTCCAGGTAAACGACCAAGAATTGCGGGGGCATTCGCCCCGCGTTTACGGCATTAAGCCGGAAAAGACGACCGGATGCGTGCCACCGGATGCGAGGCAAGACCGGATTCTATTTCAACACCGGTTCGGGTATATTCATCATACCGTGTTCCGTCAGAAAAGCAAACACATCCTTCCAGAAAAGGCGCCAGTCCGGCGGGCAATCATTGTGAGCGCAGTCGTAGGCAACAAGCCGGGCGTTCCGGGAAGCAGATGCAAGCGCTGTCGCGTGTTTAAAGGAAATGAGCTCATCCTGCTTTCCGTGAAGAATCAATACGGGTCCCTGGTAATTCTTTAAAAATCCGATGTTGTCCATGGGGTCACGAACCATAAAAGGGAAAAGACCATAGCGCGGGGCAAAAGCGCGAATGCTCGTGAACGTGGACAGTAAAATCAGTCCTGCGCAAGGACGCTCTTTTGCCAGGCTGCAGACGGCGCCCCCGCCGATGGAGCGGCCCATCAACATGATTCTGCCGGGATCCACGGTTTTTCCGGCAACCAGTTGATCGTATGCCGCAGTAAATGCGCGACGGATGCCTTTTTCGCTGGGGCTTCCCTTGGAGCGGCCGTAGCCGGGGTATTCCACCAGCAACAGATGGATGCCGTTTTGCGATAATGGCTTCAAATACTCCGGCCAGAAGTCGATCAGTTCGGCATTGCCGTGTGCAAAGATAACGGCCGGGCGCTGGCCTGAAAATATGGCCTCGGCCGGAATATACCAGGCCTCGACGGTTTCAGCTCCGGTATGGATCTGCAGGATTTCCACGCTCTGCGGTTTTACGGGATTGCTAAATGGGGGGATGACGCCGCGCGGAAAGATCATCGAGCGCTGCAGGAAATACACAAGGCCGGCATAGGCCAGGTAAATTCCTGCAACGCTCAGAAGGATTCGACTCATAAGGCGCATCATTGTCACTTGAGAGAAAAAACAACGCGGATGAAATACCCTACTGCGGACGCCGCTGCCGGCTGTCCCGGGAAAAGGACCCGGCAGGCGGATGGCTGCCTCCGGTACGCTTTGCTTGCGCGCCGAAACCTTTTGCGAAGCCTGCAGGCTGCGCGGGCCGGGCGCAGCTTTCAGTCCCGCCTGCCGATGGGCGACCGGACGGGGACTGGGCCTTTCGCTCCGCCTTGAACTTTGCTCTGGCCCTTTCTTCGGCCTTTCGGGCGCGGATCGCGGCAATGCGTTCGCCGAGCGGAATCTCAAGGCTTTCGGCGGCCTTGACCTGGTAATTGAAACCGGACAGGGTCCGTGTCGGCAGACGTCTTGAAACCGCCCGCTCGATTGCCCGCAGCTCGCCCTGTTCCTCCGGAGAGACGAAAGTAAACGCCTCGCCGGTGGCGCCGGCCCGTGCCGTGCGTCCGACCCGGTGAATGTAGTCGTCGGGAACGTGAGGGACGTCAAAGTTGACCACGTGAGACAATGCCTCGATGTCGATGCCGCGTGCGGCAACATCGGTTGCGACCAGCACCCGGGAGCGGCCGTTTTTGAAATCGTTCATTGCCTGGGTCCGCTGGGACTGGCTGCGATTGCCGTGAACACGGTCGCAGGAAACGCCGTGACGGTCCAGATAATCTGCCAGGCGGTTGGCCCGGTGTTTGGTTCGCGTGAAAACCAGCGCGTTCTGGATGTCGTCTCCCCGCAGCAATTCCAGCAGCAGCGCGGATTTAAGATCCTGGCGGACCGGGAAAATCGCCTGTTCAACGCCGGTTGCCGGAGCGGAAGGACGCTCAACATTCAGGTTTACGGGATTTTTCAGCATTTGCCTGGACAGATCATTGATGGCTGCCGGCAGCGTGGCTGAAAAAAAGAGGGTCTGGGCAATGGGCGGCAGTCGTTTCAGTATCCGGCGAATGTCGGGCAGAAAGCCCATATCGAGCATGCGATCGGCCTCATCAAGCACTAAAACTTCTAGTGCTGAAAAATTGGCGTAAGGATTTTGCATGTGATCCAGCAATCGGCCCGGACAGGCTACGATGATATCCACTCCACGGCGCAGGGCGCGTTCCTGGGGCTCCATTCCAACCCCTCCGTATATGGCAGCGGCCTTAATCGGGGTATGTTTGGCCAGATCAAGGAAAACCGTGACAATCTGGGCCGCCAGCTCCCGCGTGGGAGCAAGGACCAGCGCGCGCGTGGCGCCGCGTTTTGTTCCCATCAGACGCTGCAAAATCGGGAGCGCGAAAGCCGCGGTTTTGCCGCTGCCTGTCATCGCGCAAGCCAGGACATTCCGGCCTTCCAGAGCCGGCGGAATGCCGTCTTTTTGAATGGGGGTCGGACGGGTGAAGCCGAGATCGGAAACACCTTTCATTAGACTGGGGTGAAGATTAAACGGGGTAAAACTCATAATGATTACACGTACGCTTTCTAGAGGACTGCCTGCAGTGGACTGCGGCATCGCTCAAACAATCCGGCAGGATATTTGTGGTAAACGGGGGACTGAGCCGGCAAAGGCCACCGCTGGGCAAGAAACCCGATGAGAATGCAGTTATCGTTTTTTCTCCCCGAGAATCGCGGTGGATAACTGATAACTTGCAATAATCTCACATCGCTCAAGATTTGCCAAGCTTTATTTTGAGTTTCCGGCAAAATCCCGGTTATACAAACAAAGGTACAATCTGAAATCGAGTTACATCCACTATCCCCAAGTCGGTGATTTTCAGCTCGGGGATAACCGAAAGAGACAAAAATGAAAGCGACATGAAGGGATTTTGAAGGGTGGAGCCGATTTCCCGGGCGCTTGCCGTCAGGCGATCGAGATGATCCCGGATGACGTGAACCGGTTCCGGGGACATCAGGCCGGCGATGGGAAGGGATAGCTTGGCAATGGGTTTTCCGCCGGATGCAACAGACAGGCCGCCGCCCATCAGGACAACCGCTCTTACCGCAGCCTTCATGTCTTCATCGGTTGCGCCCACCACGATGATGTTGTGGGAATCATGCGCAACGCTGGAAGCAATGGCCCCCTGCTTCAGCCCGAACCCTTTGACAAAGCCGATTCCGGTGCCGCTCGAGCCGCTGTGCCGCTCGATCACGGCAATTTTCAGAATATCCCGGTCCGGATCTGAAATTGCGGCATCCTGAAAAACGGTTGGCGCAGCGATAAATGACCCGGTGGTGATTTGGTCCGGATTGACTTCAATGACCCGAATGCGCTCGCCCGCCAAAGGAATCGAAAAATCGAGCGATTTGAGGGTTACCCTCACGGAACGCGGAACCGCCGGTGATTCCGGAACCAAAATGTCGGGTGACATGGCGCCGTTCTCGGCAACGATTACCCCTTTGAAATAAACCTGCTCGATAACCGGTGCCATCAGATCGGAAAACACCACCAGATCCGCCTGCCTGCCGGGAGCAATGGCGCCGAGGTGATACAGCCCGTAATATTCGGCCGGGTTGAGGGTCGCCATTTGGATGGCCTGAACCGGATCAACGCCGGCGGCGATGGCTTCCCGAACAATGGAATCGATGTGGCCCAGGCTCAGCAGATCGCGGGGATCGCGGTCATCCGTACACCACATCATTCGGTTCAATGTGTGCGGGGTGACAACCGGCAGCAGATCCTGGAGGTTCCGCGCACCCGTACTCTGGCGGATGAATATATGCATGCCCGCCATCAGTTTTTCACGGGCTTCACCTGCTGTGGTGCATTCGTGATCGCTGGATATGCCGGAGGCGATGTAGGCATTCAGTTCTTTTCCCGAAAGACCCGGGCAGTGCCCGTCAACAGGCTTGCGGTATTGCCTGGCCAGACTGATTTTGGAAAGTACGTCCGGGTCCCCGTGAATCACGCCGGGGTAATTCATCATTTCGGCAAGGGCCACAATTCTGCCGTGGCTCATCAGGGGAATCAGGTCCACCGCATCCAGCCTTGCGCCCGAAGTTTCCATGTTTGTGGCGGGAACGCAGGAAGACAGGGAAAAGGAGACATTCATGGGCTGATTCTCGGCGGATTTCAGCATGTATTCAATGCCCAGGGCTCCAAGGACATTGGCGATCTCATGGGGATCGGCCACAACGGCGGTCGTTCCGTGCGGAACCACGGCACGGGCGAACTGGGATACACTGGCCATGGAACTTTCAATATGGACATGGGGGTCGATGAACCCGGGCGCAATATACCGGCCGGACATATCCCTGACTTTCGCCGCCGGATAATCGCCGATGCCGGCGATACGCCCTCCGGCAATGCCGATGCTGCCTTCGACGATTTCTCCGGAAAACACATTGACGATTCTGGCGTGCGTCAGCAGAAGATCAACGGGTTTATCCCCCCTGGCATACGCAATGATGTCATGTCTTTTCACGGCGGGTTCTCCATTCTTGAATGCGCTGCCCTTCGGCCCGGGCCTGATCGAGAATTTCATCCAGATCCAGGCAGACAAGCCTGCGGTTTATGACCTGCCATTTTCCGTTGACCATCACATCGCGCACATCCGATCCTTTTGCCGCATATACGATATGGGACTCCGGATGATACAGGGGCGTCAGATGCGGCGCGTGCGAGTCCAGAACAAGAATATCGGCCTGTTTGCCAGGCTCAAGAGAGCCGATCAGCCGATCCATGCCGATGGCCCTGGCGCCTGAGATGGTAGCCATCTCAAGAACGGTCCGGGCCGGCAGGGTCTGGGGATTCAGGGTTGCAACCTTGTGAAGTTTGGCAGTCATATCCATTTCCTGAAACATGTCCAGGTTGTTGTTGCTGGCGCTGCCGTCGGTTCCCAGTCCCACCCGGATCTTTGCCTGAATGCAGTCCGGAATCCTTGCAATACCGGAACCCAGTTTCATGGCGCTTTCCGGACAATGGGATATGGCCGCACCCGACCGGGCAACAATTTCGATATCCGTCTCATCCAGCCAGATCGCATGTACCAGCAGAGTCCGGGAATCCAGGAGGTTCAGGCTGTCAAGATAGGCGATGGGGCTCATTTGGTGGCGCTCTTTTATCAGCTCATATTCGGTGCGGGTTTCGGCCGCGTGAATCTGGAACAGGCATCCGGTGGATTCGGCGGTTTCCTTTGCGCATCGAAGGGTGTTTTCCGAGCAGGTATAGGGGGAATGGCAGAAAATCGATGGCTGAATCAGCGGGCCCGCATGCTGCCAGCGATGGATGAAATCCCTTGCAACCCTCAGATTTTCAGATGCCAGCGGAACACCCGGTGCGGGATGGTCGATGACGCCCTGACCCAGGATTGCCCGGAGTCCGGAGTATGACACGGCCTTTGCGGAGAAATGTTCGTAAAAATATCCGTCGCAGCAGGTCGTGGTTCCGGACAGCAGGAGCTCGGCGCATGCCAGAAGCGTTCCGGTGTATACTGACTCCGGCAGGATGAAGGCGGCTTCGGCGGGAAAAATATGATCGTTCAGCCATGTCATCAGGGAAAGATCGTCGGCCATGCCGCGGAAGAGCGTCATGGGCAGATGGGTATGGGAGTTCACCAGACCCGGCATCACGATGCCGCCGGCAGCGTCAATGGTTTCAGATGCGCCTGGCGGCAAAAAACCGGGCCGATGCGGCTCCACCCTGACGATTTGCCCGTCCCTGATACCCACCCAGCCGTTTGAAATGATTTGAAAATCCGGGTTTACCGTAACAAGAAGTCCGTTAACGATCAGCGTATCAAGCCGCATGATCATCTATCCCTTTCCATGGGGTGCATGAAATCCCCCGCTATTACAAAAACTCAAAAGATATAAAATACTAATTTGCGATTGCCGCTTGCATGCGTCTCAAAGCCTCATCCAGGGTGGCCCGGGGACAGCCGAAATTAAGGCGTAGAAACCCTGGGGCGCCGAATTCGGCACCGTCGGACAGACCGACGCCGGCGTTTTCAAAAAAACCGGCCGGATCCGCCAGTCCGGATTCACGGGCATCGATCCATGAAAGATAGGTGGCCTCCGCATGGCAGACGGAAAATCCCTTCATTTGCGATACAGCCGAACAGACCCGGCCCCGGTTCTCCCTCAGGCGATCCAAAAGTTGTTTCAGCCACGGGCTGTTGTCCTGATAGGCGGCAAGGGCCGCGGTATTGGCCAGAACATTGACTCGGGGCACGATGCCGGCCATTGCCGCAACGAAGCGCCGGCGGATCTGCGCATTTGAAATGACTGCAAACGAGCATCCGAGTCCTGCGATGTTGTAGGTTTTGCTTGGCGCCATCAAGGTGATGGTCCGGTCCTGAATCTCTTTACCGAGTTTGGCAAATGGGATGTGAAACTTATCCGTATCCAGGATCAGGGCGCAATGAATTTCATCGGCGCACACGGTAAGATCGTTCTTTTCACAGATTGCGGCGATCCTGACCAGCTCTTCCCGGGTAAACACCCGTCCGACCGGATTGTGGGGATTGCAGAGCATGAAAAGTCGGGTTTTCGGGGTGATGGCTTTTTCAAGCGCCTCAAAATCAAACGTCCATTTCCCGTTGCGGCAATCCAGCGGAACCGTGACAACGCAGCGCTCAAAGTGAAGCGGTGCCGATAAAAACGGCGGGTAAACCGGTATGGCGGTCATGACATCATCGCCGGGGCTTCCAACTGATCTGCAGGTGACATTCAGCCCGGTGACCAGTCCGGGAAGCCATACCAGCCAGTCCGGATGAACCTGCCACCCATACTGCTCAAAAAGCATGGAAACGGTTGCGTCGATAAGGGCCCGGGGGGTAACGGCGTAGCCGAAAATGCCGTGTGCCACCCGGTCATGTAGCGCCTTCAGGACAGCAGGCGGGGATTTGAAATCCATGTCCGCCACCCACAAGGGGAGAATATCCCGGCCGTTGTACTTGTCCCATTTCAGGCTGGCCGTGTTGCGGCGGTCGATGACGGCGTCAAAATCGAAGGAGTTGCTGTTAGGGGTCATGACTATCCAAAGTTTATCGTATCAGGGTTTCGGCATTGCAGCCGGCCGTCAGGATATAAGGACGGCGCGGGCGCCCGGCCCAAAATCCGCTGGCGCACGCGCTCCCGGCAATGTTAAGATTCAACTGCTGCAAGTTCATCGCAGGTATTGAATATTGCGACGACTTTCGAAGATGATATGAAAATGTGTCTGGTTTTGCAATTGATAATTAAGCTGCTTTCGTTCTTGACTAACCCGCGGTTTTCATCCAGAATCAAAACCATATAAATACGATGCATTGACAAGCTGCCATGAAAAATCCCATCTTATTCTTTCCGCCTGTAATCGTTATTTTTAAGATTTCGGTTTTTCCAAGAAACAACCCTGTTCTTAGGAGTCAAACATGACGTGTTCTCTCAAATGGAAATCGGTTCTGCGGGGTGCTGCAATCCTTCTGTTTTTTGGCGCCGTTGGCGTTAACGCCGGCTTTAGCCGGGCGCTCGCCGCCAATAATCCAGTCTTATCCGCTGCTGTCATGTGCGAAGATGTCCAGGATCGCCAGCCCTTGAATGAAGGGGTTGTTTTTTCAATCGGGACCGGCAAGGTATTCTGCTACACCGTATTCGATGCAGTACCCGAAAACACCTTTATTATGCATAACTGGTACAACCGGGAGAATCTCAGCACAAAGATCAAACTTCAACTGCAGCCGCCCCGCTGGACAACATACAGCGCAATCCAGCTTCGGGAATCGGATAAGGGCCCGTGGCGGGTGGAAATAACCGATTCCGAAGGCCGCATTCTGCAGGTTCTTCGTTTCAGCGTCACGGAATAATGGACATGAACGGTTTTATCATTTTTCTAAAAAGTATCCGATGGCAGGACGTTGTGGATATCACCCTAAACAGTTATATCCTCTTCCGCTGTTATGTCATTTTTAGAATCACCAACGCCTTTCGAATTCTGATCGGCCTGGCTTTCCTGTGGATTTTTCAGCGCATCGCCGTTGCCATCGGTCTGATTGTGACGAGCTGGGTCATTCAGGGCATTACCGCTGTTGCTGCGCTCATCATCATCGTCGTGTTTCGAAACGAAATCCGGAGTGTTTTTCAAGTCAAGAACATCAAGACCCTGTTTTGGGGGCTTCCGCAGCAGTCTTTTCACACCCCTGTTCAGATCCTTGCGGACAGCGTCATGGATCTGGCCAGAAAGCGAATCGGCGCACTGATCGTTTTTCCCGGCAAGGAAGACATCAACGAGAAGATTCAAAACGGCATTCTCTGGGACGGGACTATCTCCAAGGAAATGATCACCAGTATTTTCTGGGAGGACAATCCGGTTCACGATGGCGCCATCATCATCGAAGGCAATCGCATTCATGAGGTCGGGGTCATTCTTCCCCTGTCTCATCGGCAGGAGCTGCCTTCGTATTTCGGGACCAGACACCGGGCCGCCGTGGGGCTGGCGGAATCCACGGATTCACTGGTCGTTGTCGTTTCCGAGGAACGCGGCGCCGTTCAGGTTATCAAGGGGTCTTCGATTATGCCGGTGCTGAAAAAAGACGATCTGGAAAAGCAGCTTCAGCAGCACCTCGGTTTGGTCGTCAAGGATCCGGTCAGCCAGAAGAAGGAGAAAATCGAGATCTGCCTTGCGGCAATCGTTTCCGTTGTTCTGATTACCAGTGTCTGGCTATCGATAGCACGGGGGCTGGACACCCTGGTTACCTTTGAAATTCCGATCGAGTACATGAACCGGAATCCCGGCATGGAAATCATGGATACTTCCGTCAGCAGCATCAAGATTCAACTCGGCGGTTCGGGTCCGTTGATGAGAGCCCTTCGGCCGGATCTTGTCCGGGTAAAAATCGATTTGGGACAATCGGTTGTGGGGCAAAATATTTTTACCATCACCAATGAAAACATTTCACTGCCGCCCGGAATAACGATAAAAAGCTTTGACCCCGCGGTTGTGGATGTCTCCCTGGATGTTCTGGATAAAAAAGATCTGCCGGTTCAAGTGGACTGGACCGGAAAACTGCCGGAAAACCTGAGGATGGAAAAAGTCAAAATCGAGCCGAACATCGTGCAGATTATCGGTGGAAGACAGATTTTAAAAAATATCACCACTGTTTACACTGAAAAGATTCCGCTGGAATCGATTCAGTCATCCAGAACCATTGTAGCCAATCTGGCGTTAAGTCCGGCTTCCCTGAGAGTGGCGCAGGGATTCAAGGACAAGATCACCGTTGAATGCACTGTCAGGCATACGCCGAAAAACGGCCCGTAAGCTCATAAGAAAAGGAAACAGACGATTCATTCATTCACGAATAAAAACTACCAACTTGTCACGACCCTGAAGGATCTTGAAAAAACAGCCGGTATCCTGGAAACTGTAGAAACAGCGGGCGTTGATCTTGAAGCCGACTCCATGTTTCACTATCAGGAAAAGGTCTGTCTGGTTCAGATCGCCATCCCTGATGCCTGTTTTCTGGTGGATCCGCTTCAGACCGGCGGTCTTTCCACCCTCAAACCGTTTTTTGCAAATCCCGATATCCGAAAAGTGTTTCATGGATCGGATTATGACATTCGGAGTCTGTACAAGGATTTTTCCATTGCGGTGAATAATCTTTTCGATACCCAGCTCGCTTGCCGTTTTCTGGGAATGCGGTTTACCGGACTCGATGCCGTCCTGAATCTTTTTTTCAATATCCGCCTTGAAAAGAAATACCAGAAAAAAGACTGGTCTCGGAGACCCCTGCCCGAGGAGATGCTGGCGTATGCCTCGCAAGACGCTGTATATCTGAATGCATTGTCCAAAAAGCTTGAAGAAAGGCTGATCGAGACCGGCCGCCTGGGCTGGTTTCTTCAGGAATGTGATCTTCAGAGCCTAGTCAGGACATCGGCCGCCAATGGCGATCCGCATTTTTTGAAATTCAAGGGCGCGGGACGCCTCGGCCGCAGATCGCTTGCGGTTCTGGAAGCCCTTCTGGATTTGCGGGATTCCATCGCAAAAAATATTGACAGGCCCCTGTATCAGATTATTCATAACGAAGTGCTGCTGAAACTGGCAATCGAAAAACCCCGGGACATGAATCATCTGAAAGGCCTCGATCTCTTCAGCATCAAGCAGCTTAACCGTTATGGCGGGCAGGTGCTGAATACCATCCACGCAGCCATGGAACTGGATCCGTCTGTTTTGCCGGTTTATCCGAGGAGCTGTGACCCGGCTCCGGGAGCGCAGATTTCCGAACGCATTGCGGCATTGAAAAAATGGCGCGAATCCGCTGCGGCTTACCTGGAGATCGAACCCGGCCTCTTGTGCAACAATGCGCTCATTGCCGTCATTTCGCAGAAAAATCCGCGGGATGTCGAGGCTCTTTATGAAATTGAGGGGATCAAGCCCTGGCAGATCGAGGCGGCGGGAAAACAGATCGTCGGAGCCCTGCAGGAATGTTCCGAATTGAACATTTGAGCCGCATCCGGTCGTTTCCGGATTCCGACCTGTTTTTTATCAAGGCGCAACGAAGGCACCTTGCGCAGAAAAAAAATAACACGACAGAAGCATATACTCTGCTTGACTTTTTTGATGCGAATAGGTTATCAGCATTCTTCAGGAATGTTGACGGAAAGAAGTGTATGGAGAGTTTGTGTATAAACCGACTAACTGATTTGAAAGGAGGAAGGAGTATGACTAAACGCTTAATGGTTGTTTTTTCATTACTGGTTTTTGCGGGTATTCTCATCAGCGGCCCTGCAGCCGCAGCAGACAAGATCATCAAGATCGCCACCCAGTCGCCGCTCTCCGGCGATAATTCCGCCGTGGGTGTGGATATCAAACGAGGCGCCGAGATGGCCCTCGAGCAAATGAGTGCGCCCTTGGTCAAGATGGGTTTCAAGGTCGAACTGGCTCCCTTTGATGACCAGGCCAATCCCGACACCGGTGTTGCCAACGCCAAGCGTATCGTTTCCGATCCCGCGATCCTGGCCGTGGTCGGACACTATAATTCCGGTGTCCAGATCCCGTCCTCCGAAGTCTATCACACCTCCGCTCTGGCCAATGTCTCTCCGGCCAACACAAACCCGAAGGTCACCACCCGGGGTTATCTGGAAGTCAACCGCATCGTGGGACGCGATGATGTTCAGGGCGTTGTCGGCGCGGATTTTGCCGATAGCCATAAGATAAAGAGCGTCTTTGTCGTCCATGACAAAACTGCTTACGGACAGGGCATTGCGGAGTTCTTCAAAAAAAGAGCCGAAGAAAAGGGCATGAAGGTTCTGGGCTTTGAAGGCACCGAAGAAAAGGCGAATTTTGATTCCCTGCTTTCTCCGATCATCGCCGGAAATCCCGATCTGGTTTATTTCGGCGGTATGTACGGCCAGGCCGCGGTTCTGTTCAAACAGGCCCGTGAGAAAGGATATATGGGCATGTACCTGAGTGATGATGGTTTCGACTCCACCGATGCCGTCAAAATCGGCGGACAGACCCTGCTGGACGGAACCGGCACTTTTTACTCCACGGTATCCGGTCCTGCCACCATCTACCCCGGAACCGCCAAGTTCATAACCGACTTCAAGGCCAAATACAATGCAGCTCCGCAACCTTTTGCAGCACAAGGCTTCGACTGCATGGGCATCTGCCTGAAGGCCATCGAGACCGCCGCCAAGGCAGGCGGCAATAAGCTCCCGACCCGTGAGGCGGTTGCGAAGGCCATCCGCGCGCTGAAGGATTATCCCGGCATCACCGGGACATTCACCTTCAACAGCATCGGTGATCCGACCGTTGCCAAATATTTCGTGATCAAGGTCGTCTCCGCCGACCCCTCAAAATGGAACGATAACCCGGTCGTCAAGACCCTCGATATCGCACCGCCGAAATAATCCTCCCACCGGCTCATCCCTCCCGGGCGCTTTCCTGAACCGTCCGGGAGATTTTTTTATCGGGTTTACTTATGAAACGGTTTTTCAAATCAATCAACATCCCTGAACTGCTGCGCCCCTTGGGCCAGATGGTCGTATTCTCATTGGGCACCACGGTCGTTCTGTCCGTCATTGTCCTGGTTCTCTCCCTGATTCTGGACAGAACCGTGGTCGGACAAACGCTGACCGGAAGACTGAACGTGTCGCTTTATACCTATACCCTGATCAATCTGCCCCAGGTGGCTATCGATGGACTGACGATCGGCTTTGTCTACGCTGCCATCGCGCTGGGGTACACCATGGTTTACGGGGTCCTGGAATTTATCAATTTTGCGCACAGTGAAATATTTGCCGTCGGCGCTTTTGTCGGGGTTGAAATCCTGATTGCCCTGGATAAATTCGGTATTCTTTCAGGCGCTTCTCTGGTGATGGCCTATGTTTATCTGATCCTTGCAATCATCGGGGGCATGCTGGTCGCAGGAGCCCTGGCTGTTTCCGTGGAGCGCGTCGCCTATCGCCCCCTGCGCCATGCATCCCGCCTGGTGCCGCTGATTTCGGCCATCGGGGTTTCCTTTTTGCTCCAGGATGTTATCCGTCTAGTGGAAAGCCTGACAACCGGACAATTCAATCGGATCTTCCCCACTTTCGGAAATTTCGACCGCCGGGTGATTCTCGGCAAGATGGCCATGGGCGCAACCAATATCACGCTTGGCGTGTCCATCAAATCGATGATCGTCATTCTTTCGGCGGTGCTGATGCTGGTGGCGCTGAACTATCTGGTCAATGCCACGAAGATCGGCAAAGCCATCCGCGCCGTTGCCCAGGATCACCCCACCGCCAGTCTGATGGGAATCGACGTGAACCGGATCATCTCGCTGACCTTTCTGGTCGGCGGCATGCTGGGCGGGGCCGCAGGGGTTTTATATGCCCTGAAGTTCACCCGGATCGATGCGTTCGTGGGTTTTTTCCCCGGCCTGAAGGCCTTCACGGCGGCAGTCCTCGGGGGTATCGGCAACATGACGGGGGCGCTTCTCGGCGGCATCGTTCTCGGCATGCTGGAAACCTATGCCGGCTCCTATATGGGTGTTTTCACCATGGGAGCTGCCGGCACCGAATATAAGGATATCTTTGCCTTCAGCATTCTGATCCTGGTGCTCATCTTCCGCCCCCAGGGACTCATGGGCGCAAACGTGGCCCAGAAAGCCTAAGGAGGAGAAAGATGATTCCGGTTTTCCTCAAAGATATCATCAAAAGGCTGGAAGAAGGGATATATCCGTATGTCATCATACTGGCCCATATGGTTTCGGGTACGGCCCTTGTCTATACCAGCCCGCGTTCGAATCTGGCTTTTCTGGTGCTGATCACCTCGTTTTTCACGCTGTATTATTTCAAAACCGACCGCCGCTTCAAGCTGATCGTCGGAGTGGTCCTGACCCTGTTTATTTTCCCGGTGGTGGGCGTCCGCAATATTTTTTACCTGGAAGTGATTTTTCAGATCAGCGTGTTTGCGGCACTTGCGCTGGGACTTAACATCGTGGTCGGTTTTGCCGGCCTTCTCGATCTGGGATACGTGGCGTTCTATGCTGTCGGGGCTTATCTGTGGGCTTTTTTCGGCTCCCAGCAGTATTATGTTCTCCACTTTGCGCCGGGCACCCAGCCGTCCAATCTGCCGTTTCTGCTGCCGGGCGATGCTTTTTATTTGTTCATGTTCGCGGCGATTCTGATCGCGGCCCTGACCGGCATTTTGCTTGGTACACCGGTTTTGCGGCTTCGCGGCGACTATCTTGCCATCGTGACCCTGGGTTTCGGGGAGGTTATCCGCGTACTGGCAAACAATCTGGACAAGCCGCTCAATTTCACCAACGGCCCGCAGGGGATTACTCCAATCCAGCGACCGACCATGCCGCAGTCGGTTGTTGAAGGCTTCAATGCTCTGTTTGGAAGAATCGTCGGTCACCAAGTCACTCCCGCCGATATGTATAATGTCATGTTCTATCTGCTGGCGCTTGCGGTCATTATCGTTATCGCCTTTGTGACCCGGCGTCTTGACGACTCGAAAATCGGCCGCGCCTGGACCGCGATCCGCGAAGACGAAACCGCGGCGATTGCCATGGGCATTCCGCTCGTCAGAATGAAACTGGCCGCCTTTGCGGTCGGCGCCTCTTTCGCCGGGGTCATGGGGGTGCTCCTTGCGGGAAGTCGCACTTTCATCAGTCCGGAATCTTTTTCCTTCATGCAGTCCATCGGTGTTCTGTCCATGGTGATTCTGGGCGGATCGGGCAGCATTCCCGGAGTGATCCTGGGTGCGGCCACCGTCACCATTTTGAACCTGCAGGTGCTCCAGGGCCTTTCCTTGTACCTCAGTCAGCTTCGCCAGAGCGATGCGGTCATACCGATCATCAATTTTGCCTGGGCCAACCTGTCCACGCAGCTCGACCCGGCCAAATACCAGCGCCTGCTTTTCGGGCTTATTCTGATCCTGATGATGATATTCCGGCCCGAGGGCCTGATCCCTTCCCAGCGCCGCAAACGCGAACTTGCCTCTGACAAGGACGGGGACAAGGAGTAGGACAGAAAGGCACATGGCACTACTTGAAACTGTAAATATCATAAAACGATTCGGCGGCTTGACCGCCGTAAACAAGGTCAATTTCAGGCTGGACACGGGAAGAATCGTCAGTATCATCGGACCCAACGGCGCCGGAAAGACCACATTCTTCAACACCCTGACCGGTATCTACCAACCCGATGAGGGGCGGATCAACTTCAACGGCAGGATGTTGAACGGCTTGCGACCCGACCAGATCGCCTCACGCGGGATATCCCGCACATTCCAGAATATCCGCCTGTTCGCCAATATGTCGGTCATCGAAAACATTCTGGTGGGGATGCATGTCCACCTGAAGCAGACGCCGATTGACACCCTGTTTCATCTTCCCAACTTCAAAAATGAAGAAAAAGAATCGGAACTAAAAGCCGAAGAACTGATGACATACGTGGGGCTGAAGGGGGTCGGCAACGAGCTTGCCAAGAATCTTCCCTATGGCGGGCAGCGCCGTCTGGAGATCGCCCGCGCTTTGGCTGCCGATCCGCTCTTGCTGCTTCTGGACGAACCGGCAGCCGGCATGAACCCGCAGGAAACAGAGGACGTCACCCGTCTGTTCCGGCGTATCCGGGACGAAAAGGGAATCACGATACTGCTCATTGAACATGACATGCGCGTGGTCATGAATATCTCGGAGCATATCTGCGTTATGGATTACGGAGAGAAAATCGCGGAAGGGACGCCGGAGGAAATCCGCTCCGACTCGCGTGTCATCGAGGCCTATCTCGGGCGGGGCGCGGTTGCCGGACAGCATGAGGAGAAAATCGCATGAGCCTCCTGTTCCTTGATGACATTCACAGCTTCTATGGACATATACACGCCCTGAAAGGGATATCCGTCGTGGTCAACGAAGGCGAGATCGTGACCCTGATCGGCTCGAACGGCGCCGGAAAGAGCACCACGCTTCGCACCGTCTCCGGGTTGATCCATCCCAGGCAGGGGAAGATATTGCTCGGCGGCGCGGATATCTCCCATATGAAACCGCATGCCATTGTCACCGCCGGCATCGGGCATGTGCCCGAGGGCAGGGGGATATTTCCGAAACTGACCGTCAAGGAAAACCTGGAAATGGGCGCATTCACCGTGAATGACCCGGAGGAGATCGAGCGCCGGATGGATTACGGTTTTGAACTGTTTCCGCGCCTGAAGGAACGGGCGGGCCAGTTCGGAGGGACCCTTTCCGGCGGCGAGCAGCAGATGCTCGCAATCGCCCGCGGGCTGATGATGAATCCGCGTCTTTTAATGCTCGATGAGCCTTCCATGGGGCTTGCGCCGCTTCTGGTGGAGCTTATCTTTGATATCATCAAGGCGTTGAACGACAAGGGCACGACCATTCTTTTGGTGGAGCAGAATGCACTGATGGCCCTTTCCATTGCACACCGGGGCTATGTCATCCAGAATGGCCGGATTGTCGTCACGGATACGGCTGCCAGCTTGAAACAAAACGAAATGGTGCAAAAGGCCTATCTGGGTATTGATTGATCCCGTGGGTTATTTTGCGGTTTCAGAGGCCCATGGCATTTTAAAATATTTCTTGATAACGCTGAAAGGGTGTTTGTCCGCTGATGCGGAAGCTTTCACGCGCTTGAACTTTATCTGCTGCAACCGGGAATTTCCGAGATGATGGACGCGAATGGCGATGGCCGCCTGATCCGCCAGCATCTGAAGCAGTTTGAACTGATGTTGGAGGCTCGCCATCTCCATGGCATCCAGACCCAGTACGACAACGCCGATGGTTTCACCGTAGGCGGTCATTGGTATACAGCAAAGGCCTTCCTTGTCCAGAATCGAAAGAATTTCCTTGTCCGGTCCCGATGGCCACGGGCTTTTGGACCGCGCAAAGGAACTGGCGATCTTACGGGATCTGAGACATTCAATCAGCAGGCTGTCTTCCTGCGCCATCGGAACAATCATGTCTTTGATCTTTTCGGATTTCGCGGCATCCGCAAGGGTGACTCCCCGAAGACCGCTGATTTCCGGATCGAAGTCAAAGAAGAGAATGGAAGTCACTTCAAACAGAATTTGGAGCCCTTGAGCGGTTTCATTCCATATCGTCTGCTCGTCGGTTGCACCCAGGAGATTCTGGACGGTATTCAGTAAAAGGGACCGTTCCCACACCTCCTTGCTCAGATGCATTTCTTTTTCTCGGTCATAATCCGTATATTCAAAATCAGTGGACTTGAACGGCTCAACTTCGATGTTCAAGGACTCCGCCATGATCTTCAGCTCATCATCGGCCTGATGCATGAAATTTTCCGCATCCGATTGCGAGAACCCGAAAAACTTTTCAGCGGCGCTGAAGCCCTCTGTGATTTTCTCGCCGGAATCACTGCTCAATAAATTCGCCGAAAAGATAAACTGAGCCAGCGGGGGCGCGGTCAGCATGCTGTACGTGGAATGGTGGTGGCTGAGAACCGCGTCCACGATTTCATGCTGAAAATTCCATTTATTCAGCAGCCAGGCGCCGATCTCGGCGTGATCGGCGCCAAGTTGCGCTTCTCCGGCCAGGATCAGGTCCGGGCGTCCCTTTCGTTTTTCCAGAAGGTCCGCATATTTCTCCGGAAAATTGACCCAAAGAATAATCTTTCCGATGTCATGAAGCATTCCGAACAGGAACGCTTCCTCCGGGTCGCGGAATTTGCGGTTTTTTGCAATCGATTTTGCCAGGATCGCGCACCGGAGCGAGTGCCACCAGAAATGTTTCAAATTAAAGCCCGCACCGGATTTGACGTTGTGGAAGACTTCGTGAACGGAACTGCAGATGGCGATATTTTTGATGGCGTTGGTTCCCAGAAAGATGACGGCGCCGTCGACATTTCGAATGCTGCTGTTTTTCGAATAATATGCGGAGTTCACCAGACTCAGCACCCGGCCGGTCAGCGCAGGGTCTTTTTCGATGATGCTTGATATCTCTTTGAGGCTGCCCCTTTCCGCGTTGCAGGTTTTGATGAGCTTCAGAAGAATATGGGGAAGCGTCGGGATATGCTTTAATTTGGTCATTTTATCAACCAAAGACTTGTCAAAATGCATGGGACGAAACTCCATAATAAAGATGGCGGCATATCGTATTTCGCCGAAAGAAGAATCCGATACCGGAGACGATCGGCTTATGGCTAAAAACTAATTATGCAAATGGCGTACCGATATATGCGGCGATGTCAATTTTATCGGTAAAACACGGGGGCGCAGCCCGTTGCCCATTTTAAAAATAATTCAATAAATCCATGGTTACGGGCTGTTATGCGAACGCACCCGAAGCGGTGTCATCGACTGCCTGAAGGGGGGTATTTCTTGGACCGGGGCTGTAAAACAAGGACCTTCGACAAAAAATGTCAAAATTCAAACGTTATTTTGACACATCAACTTTCCAATTGCCGATGGATTGTTGACCAGAGTTTTCGTCTTCGGCTGTATTCAAACTGCCATTGATCGATGATTTGCCGATAGGCCGAAGGGTTTAGTTCCTTTACGACGGCCAGCCAGCGCACATGCAGGTCGTAATTGGAACCGATCACGACAGCGGGGCTTGGAACCATTTTGGGCGCATACTGCACCCAGCATTCCAGGATCAGCGGCGAATGGTTTTCACTCATCAGTTTATTCAGCCAGTTGCGCCGGCCGTCGTTATGGGACTTGTCGCCGATGATGCCGGCGGCGCACGCCAGAACCATCCGGGGAAACCGGTTTTTGATATCGGTCAATTCCGCAATGTCCCGGGTCAGTACAAAAAATGCCTGTTTCTGATCCATAAACGCTTTGGAATTCATCTGAATAGAGCGCAGCCATTCCTGAAGTTTTGCCGAAAACCAGGGCTTTCCCTTGGAAGGATCAAGTCCGGCCTCTATCAGCCAGTTTATCCAGCAGTCGGTGAGGTTTTTAGTCTTTCCGGATTTGAATCCCAGCGTGACTGAAAGGATGTGCTGCTGCCAGGCATCGATCAAACCGGCCATGGCGGATAGCCCTGTCTGGTGAATCAAATCGGCCACGCCGTCCCAGTCAAAAGGATTCTGATAGGTGATCTGCTGAAATCGGACCACTCGGTTGCGTTCGACCCTGCCGGTTTTTTCAGTCACTTGACTCCAGTCCTGAAGAACAGCGGAAATGGCTTCATCTGGAAAGTGATGAACGCCGCGTTTGACGATTGCGGCCAGAAGGTGGGTTTGCGGATCCCAGGCGGCGATGTCGCCTTCCTGAGAGGCATAACTGGTCACAATCAGATTGCAGACATTTTCCGCCGCTTCCCACTGCTGGTTTTTAAGCAGGTTTTTCAGGGGCGGAACGCCGTACAGCCAGTTTTCACTCGTAAGTTTTAAACAGTTGTCAAGATAAACCCGGGAGTCGAAGCGGCGCGACAGGCTAAGGAAAATCTGGTGCCAGAAAGAGTCCGCATGATTCAGCCGAATTTCCCACCGCGGGTCTGTTTCATGCTGTTTGATATGGTGAAAAACCTGTTTCTGATGGTCATCCGGAAGGGATTCAAAGAAATATGTCATCCCCTGGCTGCTGAGATCGAGGATTTCAAGCCTTTCTTCAACGATATTCAGGCGGTTGACGAACAGCTCCGGGGTCGGGGATGTCATCCAGGTCCATTTTAAAACGCACTGCGTGGCGAATGTTCCAATTCCGCATCCTTTTTTATCCGGCTCCATCCAGTCCGGATAGTCCTTCATGTTTTTTTCAATCCCGACAAGGGCGTTCATGAAAATGTCCGGGTCCACCGCCCCGAGGGGCGCCACGGCTTCGATTAAGGGCAGAAGATAACGGCAGACTTCCTCCAGATCGTCTGCAAACTGGGTATGGTTGAAAACCGGCGATTCCCATGTATGCCGGCGAACGGCATATTCTCCATCTTCATCGCCGATTTTGGCGGCGATACTGTTCCATAAATCCCAGAGGCGCTGCCACTGTTGAATGATTTTTGCTTCCGGAGAAAGGGGTTTCCCGGATTTGACGCGATTCGGTGTTACCAGTCCGGCAACGGTTTGCGCCGTACCTCCTTCCAATCGGGACAGCAGCACTTCCAGATGGTTGGGATTGATGATGGTGAATGCGGCATCAAATACTTTTGCTATCTCATCATACGTCAATGCTTCCAGCAGGCGATACCCGATTTTTCTTTTCATTCAATTTCTCCAGCAAATGATTCGTCACCACCTGCCCCTGACTTTTCCCGTTACAGGCTGATGACCGCTGCGTTGCAGCAAAGATCAATCAGTTCCGCACCGGTGGCCATTCTTGCGCCGGCAACCAGATCCTGTTCCGTGATCTTGCGGGAAACCGCACAAGGGGTGCAAACCAGAATCGGGACTTCATATTCCTGAAGGTAGGACAGGTGATCATCCGCGGAATCGCCCGTGGCGGCCCGCAAATGCGCGGTCATACCTTCCTTTGCCAGATACACGGCTTCATCCAGAAGAAAAAGGGTTGTGTTTTTCTTCTGTTTCTTGGCGGCGGCGGCCAGAAAAAAAGCCCGGGTCGCCCGGTTGGGATTGTCGGTTCCACATGAAAGTACGATTACAACATTGTCGGTCATTGGTTTGTCTCCTATTTTAGCAGGTTATCATCCAGTGCAGGGGTATCCCGTCTGGCGTTTTCAACGGCGTTGTGATATGATGAAACCAAACGGTTTTTCCTATACCATCAAACCCGGTGCCGAATCAATGGTAGTCACCATGATTCTGAACAGAGAACTTAACTTTCAGGTGAACATGATTCCCAAAACGATTTATTCCCGGCCCATCTGGCTGGACAGTGACGATCGGACCGTGAAAATAATTGACCAGCGGCAGCTTCCGCATACTGTCAGCGTGCTGAACCTGAAAACCGCCGATGATGTGATTGCGGCCATTCGGGACATGGCGGTGCGAGGAGCGCCCCTGATCGGGGTGACGGCCGCCTACGGCGTTTATGTATCCGTGTTGAACGCTGTAACGCAGCCTGATCCGGAAAATTATCTCGAGCAGGAATGCGGCCGCATCAAGACCAGCCGGCCGACGGCTGTAAATCTTATTTGGGCCGTGGATCGCATGCTGGAAAGGCTGTCCGGAATTCAATCTTTTCCGGACAGAATCGAAGCCGCAAGGAAAGCGGCGCAAAGCATTGCCGAGGCTGAAGTTGAAAACTGCCGGCGGATCGGCATTTACGGGCTTTCGCTGCTTCAGGCCATTGCAGCCCAAAACCCCGGCAAACCGCTTCAGGTTCTTACGCACTGCAATGCCGGTTGGCTGGCCTGTGTGGAGCATGGAACCGCCACGGCGCCGATTTATGCGGCTTTTGAAGCCGGCATGGACATTCATGTATGGGTGGATGAGACCCGGCCCCTCAACCAGGGCGCCCGGCTGACCGCCTGGGAGTTGGGCCAGCGCGGGGTTCCCCATACGGTCATTACGGATAACGCCGGCGGGCATCTCATGCAGCACGGCCTGGTGGATATGGTGATTGTCGGCTCGGACCGCGCCACCCGGACCGGGGATATTGCCAACAAGATCGGAACCTACCTGAAAGCGCTGGCGGCCAAGGACAACGGCATTCCGTTTTACGTGGCCCTGCCGTCCAGCACATTTGACTGGAACCTGACCAGCGGGATCCGGGACATCCCCATTGAAGTCCGTGATCCGGACGAAGTCCGATATGTTCAGGGACTGGCCGGCAGCAGCCTGTCACGGGTTCTGATCCCGCCCGGGGACAGTCCGGCCGCCAATCATGCTTTTGATGTGACGCCGTCAAGGCTTATTACCGGTCTGATCACCGAAAGGGGCGTGTGCCGACCCGATGCGGCGGACATTCTGAGGCTTTTCCCCGAACATTCTTGAGGACTGTGAGAAATAATTCTTGACATCTATTTGAAACATCACTTAAATCGCCGCATGCTGACCGAGCTTGAAAGAAAAATCATCACCGCCATTCAGGACGATATTCCCGTTACCGCCCGCCCGTATCAGGTGATATCCGAAAACATCGGGATTTCTGAATCGGTTTTTCTGAAAACGCTTCAGGACCTATGCAACCGGGGCGTTGTCAGGCGTCTTGGCGCCACCCTCCGCCATCAGAAATCCGGATTTGAAGCCAATGCCATGACCGCCTGGCAGGTGGACGAGAATCGGGTGGATGAAGTCGGCCGGAAAATGGCCGCATTCCGGGAAGTCTCCCATTGCTACCGCCGCAATCCCAGCAGTCAGTGGCCCTACAATCTCTATACGATGATTCATGCCCGCGATGAAGCCGCCTGTGTGGAAATCGCCCGCACCATCTCCGTTGAAACCGCCGTCTCTTCCTACAAGCTGCTTTTCAGCCGCAGGGAATTCAAGAAAACATCCATGGCATATTTTCCGAACGGCAACGATGATGGATAAGGATTTTCGCGGATCGGCCGCACTGCATTGACCTCTCTTTCCTCGCCCCGTATTCTGCTGGTTAACCCCTGGATACATGATTTCGCCGCCTATGATTTCTGGGCGGCTCCCCTGGGGCTGCTGACGCTTGGCGCCCTGCTGCGGGATCATGGCGCCAGGGTCTCCTTTTTGGATTGTCTTGACAGGTTTCACTATCGTTTGCCGCAAACCGCGCCATCCGCCCGCTCCGGAAGGGGGCCTTATCTCAAGAGCCGTCTTTCAAGAC
The DNA here is from genome assembly GCA_037442625.1 of Desulfobacteraceae bacterium. GTDB lineage: Bacteria > Desulfobacterota > Desulfobacteria > Desulfobacterales > Desulfatirhabdiaceae > RAAP-1. Next base: position 15,430 of record JBBIPX010000013.1, on the reverse strand, counting down.
CGGCCGGAATGGCGGATATTCCGAGAAACTACTCCCGTTACGGGATTCTGCCCGAATGGTTCAAAACCGATCTGAAAGTGCTGCCCAGGCCGGACCTGGTGCTGGTCACATCGATGATGACATACTGGTATCCGGGGGTCCAGGAAGCCATCGCGATCGTCAAGGACGTATTCCCCGAGGTGCCGGTGATTCTGGGAGGGGTTTACGCCACGCTTTGCCGGGAGCACGCCATCCGGTTTTCCGGAGCGGATCTTGTCATTTCAGGTTCCGGCGAAACCCGGATCTTTGCCGCAGCCCGGGACCGCATCGGATGGTCCGCCGCACCCAAATTCGATCTGGATGATCTGGACGCATGGCCATTTCCCGCAGCGGACCTTCAGCGGAAAATACCCTTTGCCGCGCTGATGACATCAACAGGATGCCCGTTTTCTTGCGACTACTGCGCCTCCGGGTATCTGAATCCAAGGCGGCGGCGGCGGTCTCCGGACCGGATCATGGAGGAAATCCATTTCTGGCATACCCGTCACGGCGTCCGGGACATGGTGTTTTATGACGATGCCCTGCTGATCGATTCCGAAAACCATGCCATCCCCCTGTTTGAAAAAATCATTGCCTGCGGTCTGCCCGAAACGGTCCGTTTTCATACGCCCAATGCGGTTCATATCCGGCAAATCACGCAGGAAACCGCAAGACTCATGGCTGCCGCGGGCTTTCAGACCCTTAGGCTCGGGTTGGAGACGGCGGCAGGGGATCGCAGTCACATTGACCACAAGGTGACCTGCGAAGAATTTTATTCCGCCGTCTCATGCCTGAAAGCCGCGGGATTTCGCGGGGACCGGATCGGCGCCTATCTGCTGACGGGCCTGCCGGGTCAGTCCTGGGAATCGGTCGCGGCCTCTGTTGAAACAGTCCGAAACGCCGGAATTACGCCGGTTCCGGCGCATTTTACACCGATCCCCCATACGGGCCTGTGGCCGGCGGCCGTGGCATCTTCGCGGTATGACCTGGAATCCGACCCGATCTTCACCAACAACGCGATATTTCCCTGCCAGAAGGAACCATTTTCATGGGAGCCGCTGATCCGGTTGAAAAATTTGATCAAAATACCGGATTTCCAGGCAGAATGACAGAATTCATTTGACTTGTTTCCGACAATTTCATATTCAACCGGTATTCCGTCTGCTCGACCGGCCGCATGTCATTGAAACAAACCCTTATCCCGTAACCAAAGGAGGATACCACAAAATCATTTATGAGCTGTAAAATCATCATTAACGCCATTGATCCCGCGGAATGCCGGATCGCCAAGGTACAAGACAACAAACTCGAAGAATTCTATGTGGAAACCGCTTCCCGTGAAATTACCCAGGGGAATATCTACAAAGCCGTCATTACCCGCGTGGAGCCCAGCCTTCAGGCTGTTTTCGTGGATTACGGAGCAGAACGGCACGGATTTCTTCAAAAAAGCGAAATTCACAGTGACTATTACCAGGATCTTTCCTCCGGGGATTATTCCATTCAAAATCTTGTCAAGCGTGGTCAGGAGCTTCTGGTTCAGGTGATCAAGGAACCGTTCATGAAAAAAGGGGCCATGCTGACCACGTTTATCTCACTTGCCGGCAGGCATGTCGTGCTGATGCCCGGCAGCGAAAACCGCGGGATTTCCCGGAAAATCGAAGAGGAGGAAGAGCGCCGGCGACTCAAGGAAATCATCACCGGAATCAAACTGCCCGAAGGCTACGGTATCATTGTCCGTACTGCGGGGGTTGACTGCACCAAAACCGATATCACCAAGGATATGAATTATCTGATGCGGCTCTGGAAGAACATCAAGGGTAATGTCATGAAGGAAAAAGCCCCGGCGCTTCTATACAAGGAGCGGAATCTGGTGCTGCGGTCCCTGCGGGATTATTTCACGCCGGACATCACGGAGATTCTCATCGATGAGCCCGGCGTCTACCGGGACGCCAAGGAATTCATCGAAATCATCTCCCCCAAACAGACAAAGATCGTCAAGCTCTACAAAGGCCCCAAACCCATCTTTACCAAATGCGAGCTGGAAACCCAGATCGCATCGATTTTTGAAAGCCGGGTGAATTTGAAATCCGGCGGCTCCATCGTCATCGACCAAACAGAGGCGCTGGTAGCCATTGATGTCAATTCCGGAAAAGCGACACAGAACAAATCCATCGAGCAGACCGCGCTGGTGACCAATCTCGAGGCAGCCGAAGAAATTGCCAGGCAATTGCGATTGCGGGATCTGGGGGGACTGCTGGTCCTGGATTTTATCGATATGCGGGATCAAAAACACAAGATGGATATCGAAAAAGCCTTGAAAAACCATCTCAAGATCGACAAGGCCAAAACAAAACTCGGCAAAATATCCAAGTTCGGTCTTCTGGAAATGTCCCGCCAGCGAATCCGCCCATCCATCGAATTCGGCAGCCACTTGCCCTGCCGCTTCTGCAAGGGAAAAGGGGTGACGCCTTCCGCTGAAACTTTGGGGCTGGGATTTTTACGCCAACTGAACCTGGAAACCCTTAAGGAAGATATTTCCGGGGTCAAGGGGATTGTCCCCTCCGATGTCGCCTTTTTTTTACAGAACCGCAAACGCAGGGAAATCCTGGATCTGGAAGAAAGCAGGGGATTCAAGGTCACCATTGAAGCGGATCCGCTCATGGTGCCCGGGGACAGCCGCATCGTCTGTGACAGGAAGGCGGCGCAGGAGGGTGTGTAACCGAGTGAAGGGGGGTACGATGGCGGAAAGGAAACCGGCGTCCAGAAAAGTTTGAACGGACCGGACTCCGGCTTTCGCCGGAATGACGATAATGGACTTTTGCAATTGACTCGTTTATAAACCCAATTGCAGGTTGCGCTAACAACGCCAGAGTGTATCCCCATTCATCAGCCTCCCCTTGATAACAGCCAGGGACGAAAATACAGGAAATATTATGATCAAGCGCTATACCCGCAAACCCATGGGAGAGATTTGGACCGAGGAGAACAAATACCGGACCTGGCTGAAAGTGGAAATCGCCGCCTGCCAGGCGATGGCGGATGCCGGGCAAATCCCCGGAAGCGCCCTTGATGCCATTCTGGCCAGAGCCGATTTTTCGGTGGACAGGATTGACGCCATCGAGGCCGAAACCCGGCATGATGTGATTGCTTTTTTAACCAGCGTGGCGGAATTCGTTGGCCCGGATTCCCGGTATATCCACCTGGGGCTGACCTCATCGGATGTGCTGGATACGAGCATGGCCTGTCTTCTGAAACAGGCCGGTGAAATGATTCTGGAAGACTGCGACCGGTTGCTGTCCGCCATCAAAACCCGTGCCTTCGAACACAAGGATACGGTCATGATCGGCAGGTCGCACGGCATTCATGCCGAACCCATCACGTTCGGCCTGAAACTGGCCGTCTGGTTCGACGAAATGCGGCGCAACCGCAGCCGGATGGAGCGGGCTGTTGAAACCATCAGCGTTGGCAAGGTATCCGGGGCGGTGGGGACATTTGCAAATATCTCCCCGGCGGTGGAAGCCCGTGTCTGCCAGTTGCTGGATCTCAAGCCTGCACCGGCATCCACCCAGATCATTCAACGGGACCGCTATGCGGAATATTTTACAACGCTTGCGATCATGGCCTCATCCATTGAAAAAATGGCCGTTGAAATCCGGCATCTTCAGCGAACCGAGGTTCTGGAGGCGGAGGAGTTTTTTTCCAGCGGCCAGAAGGGCTCATCTTCCATGCCCCACAAGCGAAATCCCGTAGGCTCGGAAAATCTCTGCGGTCTGGCCCGGGTGATCCGCGCCAACGCCCTGGCGTCGCTTGAAAATGTTCCGCTGTGGCATGAGCGGGACATCAGCCATTCATCCGTGGAACGGGTGATTGCGCCGGACAGCACCATTTTGATGGATTATATGCTGAACCGGTTGACCGGCCTGATCGGCAATCTTCTTGTCTATCCCGAACACATGATGGAAAATCTGAACAAGATGAAGGGCCTGGTGTTTTCCCAGCAGATCCTGCTGGAACTTGCCCAGGCCGGTCTCAGCCGTGAAGACGCCTATCATCTGGTTCAATCTCATGCCATGAAGGTTTGGCGGGAAAATGTTGATTTCAAGACCCTGATCCAGAATGATGCCCGGATTTCAGAGGCCCTCGGACAGGAGAAGATCAAAGAAATATTTGACCTTAATTACCATTTAAAGTATATCAGCGACATTTTTGATCGCGTGTTCGGGTCATGAAATGGTTTTTTGTTTCCGCAAATTTCCCGATATCGGAAGCCATACAGCCGGTTTGGATTCCCGCTTGTTTTCCGGGTGAATTTCCGCCCATTAAAGAATTGCGCGCGGAACTTGCGCTGAATGATGATCAATAACTTAACATTGTAAACTATTTGGAGGTTCTATCGTGGTGAATATGGCTTATGCAATGGGTGCAGGTGGGGCTGCCGCTCCGGGGTCCGCCGGGGGACTGGCATCGTTTATACCGCTGGTCTTGATGTTTGTCATTTTTTATTTTCTGCTCATCCGGCCGCAGCAGAAAAAGACCAAGGAGCACCGGGACATGGTCGCCGGCGTCAAAAAAGGCGACCGGATCATTACCAGCGGCGGCATTCACGGTCAGGTTACGGCTGTGGATGACACCACCCTTACCGTTGAAATTTCCGATAAGGTACGGATCAAGCTGAACCGGGCCAATATCGCCGGACTGGTTCAAACCCCGGCGCAACCGGCCAAAAAAACAGTCGAACCTGAAAAAACCAAATAATCCGTCAAAAGTCGAAGCACATCGCCGGCAAAGTCGTCCACCGCTTTTCCGGCGATGTCCGGTTTGATCAGTGAAAGGATTCGATCATTGAAGAATATTTCATGGAAACTGGTGGCCAGCGTACTGGTCATTCTGGCTGCTGTTGTTTATACCATCCCCACATTCAAGCCCGAGATCTGGCCTTACAAGAAAATCAATCTCGGGCTGGATCTTCAGGGCGGCATGCACCTGGTGCTGGAAGTCCAGACCGAAAAAGCCGTTGAGAGCACCATCGAGCGGCTGGCCCAGGATATGCGCATCAGCATGAGAAAAGAACAGATCCGGGCAACGGGTCTGGACCAGATTCAGGGTGCGAAAATCACGCTTCGGATCGAGGGAAAGGATCAGATCGACAAATTTGATAAACTCCTGAATGATTCCTTTAAAGAGCTTAGAATTCAATCCCGCAATATGGATAACGACGCCTTGTCGATTGTCCTGGATCTGCCGGACAAGGAATCCGCCCGGATCAAGAAAATGGCCGTGGAACAGGCTCTTGAAACCATTCGGAACCGTATCGACCAGTTCGGGGTCAGTGAACCCGACATTCGTCTTGAAGGCGAAAAGCGTCTGCTTATTCAGCTTCCCGGGGTTAAGGACACGCAGCGCGCCAAAGATCTCATCGGCAAAACCGCGCTTCTGGAATTCAAGCTTGTGGATGAAACACACGATGTGGATGCCGCGGTCAAGGGAACGGTCCCGCCCGGATCGGAAGTTCTTTATGAGGTCAGGGAAGATCCCCAGACCCGCAGGGCCGTCAAAACGCCTTATCTTTTATACAAGCGGGCGATACTGACCGGATCGTATCTTACCGATGCTAAGGTTCAGATCGATTCCCATTATAATGAACCCTATGTTTCGATCAAATTCGATAAAAAGGGCGCCCAGCTCTTTGAAAAAATAACCGAAGAAAATGTCAAAAAACGTCTTGCCATTGTCCTGGACAATAAAGTGTATTCGGCGCCCGTAATTCAGGAAAAAATCGCCGGCGGCGAAGCCCGGATCACCGGCCGCTTTTCTCCTGAAGAGGCCAGGGATCTGGCCATTGTCCTTCGCGCCGGCGCGCTGCCCGCTCCGGTAAAAATTCTTGAGGAACGCACGGTCGGTCCTTCCCTGGGGACGGATTCCATCCACCAGGGCCTGATTGCCGGGCTTGTTGGCGCTGTTCTGGTCATTTTGTTCATGGCCGTGTATTACAAGGGCTCGGGTTTGATTGCCGATATCGCCTTGCTGTTTAATATCGTCATGATTGCCGGCGGTCTGGCGGCGTTTCAGGCAACGCTTACAATGCCGGGCATTGCCGGCATTGTTCTGACCATCGGTATGGCTGTTGATGCCAACGTGTTGATTTTTGAACGCATCCGCGAAGAGCTCAGGGTGGGCAAAACCTTGCGGGCCGCGGTGGATGCGGGATTCCACATGGCCTCCTGGACAATTCTGGATGCCAATATGACAACGCTGATTGCAGCCCTGGTGCTTTTTCAGTTCGGTACGGGACCTGTCAAGGGTTTTGCTGTGACTCTCAGCCTCGGTGTGATATCCAGTGTATTCACCGCGCTGGTATTAACCCGCGTCATCTTCGATTATTTAATTGTCCAGCGAAAAATTAAACGCCTGAGTATCTAAAAGGACATTTTCATGGAGTTCATCAAACCCAACATCAACATCGATTTTGTCGGCAAACGAAAAATTGCCTACAGTGCTTCCCTTGCCCTGATCCTGCTCAGCATCATCAGTCTCATTTATCATGGCGGCCCCAAATACGGCATCGATTTTGCCGGCGGCACGGTGATTCAAATCAAATTTCCCGCAATGGTCGATATCGCCAGCATCAAATCCGGTCTTGCCGGCGTCGGGCTGGAAAATACCACCATCCAGACCTTCGGGGACCCGAAAGATAATGAATACCTGATCCGTACGGAAATTCCGCTCAAGACGGACGAGAATTTTTCTCAGCAGATCAGGGATGCCGTACAGAAAACCACCGGCAGCGAGCCCGACATCCGCCGGATCGAAATGGTGGGACCTCAGGTGGGAAAAGATCTTCAGGAAAAGGCGCTGTTTGCCATTTATTATTCCATGCTCTTTATCGCCATTTATATTTCCGGCCGGTTCGAATTCAAATGGCTGGCCTGTGCGACCATTGCCGCCGTTTTGATGGGCGGCATTTATCTGCTGAGCAAATTAAGCATCAGCATGGCCATCCTGACCGCTCTTGCGCTGATCATCACTCTGGTGCTGTTCTGGATTCTGAACCTGAAATACGCTATGGGCGCCATTGTTGCGCTGATTCATGACGTATTTATTACCGTGGGATGTTTTTCACTTTTGGGAAAGGAGTTTTCCCTTCCCATCATTGCCGCGGTGCTTTCCATCATGGGCTATTCTCTGAATGACACCATTATCGTTTATGACCGGATTCGGGAGAATCTGCGCAAACACCCTAAAAAAACACTTGCCGAGAACATCAACCGGAGTGTGAACGAAACCCTCAGCCGAACGATATTGACATCCGGAATCACTCTGGTTGCCGTCCTGTCTCTGTTTATTCTGGGCGGCGGAATCATTCACGATTTTGCGCTTGCCATGCTGATGGGCATTGTTGTCGGAACCTATTCCTCCGTGTATGTGGCCAGTCCCATTCTTCTGGCCTGGCAGGATGTCGCTAAAAAGAAGTGAGCGCATGGACGCCTATCAGCCATGGTTTACCCTGAAATATGTTCCGGGCATCGGTAACCATCTCTATAAACGGCTCATTGATCGGTTCGGTTCCCCGGAACATGTTTTTGACGCTTCAAAAGACAGTCTTCTTGAAGTTGATGGCATTTCCCTCCGGTTGATTTCCGCACTCCGGCAGGCCAGGCTGCCGGATGAAGCGCAAAAAGACCTGGATCTTGTTGCTCGGAGAGGATACCGCATCATCTGCATGACCGATCCTGCTTATCCCCCGCTGCTGCGGGAAATTCCCGATCCACCGCCGTTTTTATACGTTGCCGGGGCGCTTGAATCATCAAGGGATTCACTGGCTGTTGTGGGCTCCCGCAATGCCACGGCTTATGGTCTGACCACGACCCGGCGGCTCTGCTGCGACCTGGTGGGTAACGGCCTGAGCATCGTCAGCGGCATGGCCAGGGGAATCGATACGGCGGCCCATGAAGGGGCCTTGATGGGAAAAGGGCGCACCATCGCGGTTCTGGGAAGCGGCCTGGAGCAGATTTATCCGGCTGAAAACAGGGACCTGTTCCAAAAAATAACAGAATCCGGCGCCGTGATTTCGGAGTTTCCCCTCTGCGCGCTGCCAGAAGCCCATCATTTTCCGCAGCGAAACCGCGTCATCAGCGGCATGTCTCTCGGAACCCTGGTGGTCGAGGCAACGCGAAGAAGCGGCTCCCTGATCACCGCGCGCCTGGCCGCAGAGCAGAACCGGGAAGTGTTCGCCATACCCGGGAGCATTCACTCGTTTAAAAGCGCCGGAACCCATATTCTGATCAAACAGGGCGCAAAGCTTGTGGAACATGTGCAGGATATCCTGGATGAGCTGAATCTTCAAAATCGAATACTTTCCCATGGCGTCGGCCGGGCGCTTCCCCCGCTTACAGAAGCCGAAGCCCTTGTATTTGAAGCGCTGAGCCCGTATCCGGTCCACAGCGACGCGCTGGTCCGAAAACTTACCCTGTCGTCCGGAAAACTCATGGCAATTTTGCTGCAGCTTGAAGTCAAGGGACTGGTTCAGCAGTCGGCCGGCAATTATTTTTCAGTCAAGGCCGAAGATTGAAGGCCTTTCGCTCTTTTGCCACCTAACCCATAAATAAAGGATCGTCTGTGTCAAAGCCCCTGCTCATTGTCGAATCGCCGACAAAGGTTAAAACCCTTAAAAAATATCTTGGCGAACGATACGCCATTGCCGCCACAGTCGGCCATATTCGGGATCTGCCGGAAAAAGAAATGGGGATCGATGTCGCAGATGGATTCAAGGCCAAATACAGCACCATTCCGGGAAAACAGAAAGTGATTACGGCATTGAAGCATGCTGCCGGAGATACCGACCTGGTGTATCTGGCGCCCGACCCGGATCGTGAAGGCGAGGCCATCGCCTGGCATACCGCGGAAATCCTCAAGAAAAAAGGACGGATCTTTCAGCGGGTGCTGTTTCATGAACTGACCCGAAACGCCATCATCAAGGCCATGGAGTCGCCCATCGAACTGGATCGCAATAAATTCGAGGCTCAGCAGGCCAGGCGCATTCTGGACCGGCTGGTCGGCTATCAGATTTCGCCGCTGCTCTGGAGAAAGGTCAAGGGGGGACTGAGCGCCGGCCGGGTCCAGTCGGTTGCGGTCCGGATGATCTGCGAGCGGGAGCGGGCCATTCAGGCGTTTGAAACCGAAGAATACTGGAGCATTACGGCAAGCCTTGAAGGCAGCGCGCCGCCGGTGTTTTCGGCAAAGCTTGTCAAAAACCAGGGCAAAAAAATCAAGATTCCGGATGAATCCAGCGCGATGCGAATTCGCGACGCGCTTTTCCTGCAGGCCTTTGTGGTTGAAAACATCGTCAACAAGACCACAAAGCGAAATCCGCTGCCGCCTTTCATTACCAGCAAGCTGCAGCAGGAAGCCATTCGAAAACTGCGGTTTTCCGCAAAAAAGACCATGTCGATCGCCCAGGAACTCTATGAAGGCATCGAACTGGGATCGGGGGGGCCGGTTGGACTTATCACCTATATGCGTACCGACTCCACGCGAATCTCCGCGGAGGCGGCCGGTGATGCCCTTTTGCTGATTCGAGAGCGGTTCGGCAAGGAATATGCCCCGTCAAAGCCCCGTTTTTTCAAGAATTCCAAAAAAGTTCAGGATGCCCATGAAGCCATCCGGCCGGCATCGGTTTTTGTGGCGCCTGAAAATACTGCGCCCTATCTCTCAAAAGATCAGCAGGCGCTCTATACCTTGATCTGGAAGCGGTTTGTCGCATCCCAGATGACCGAAGCCCTGATCGACGGCTGCACCATCACCATTCAGGCAGGCTCCTATCAGTTGACCGCCACCGGATCGGTGATCAAATTTCCCGGCTTCATGGCCCTTTATCAGTCCGTGGACGATGAAACGGACAGCGAAACCAACCCCGGCAAAACGCGTCTGCCGGAGCTTCAAATAAACGAGACCCTCGCTTTGAAGGCACTGGAACCCAAACAGCATTTCACCCAGCCGCCGCCCCGGTTTTCCGAGGCTTCCCTGGTAAAGGCCCTTGAGGAAAACGGCATCGGGCGGCCCAGCACCTATTCCGCAATTCTGACCACCATTCGCGGAAAAGCCTACGTGGAGATGGTTAAAGGTTTTTTTGTTCCCAGCGAATTGGGATTTATCGTTAATGACCTGATTGTGACCAGCTTTCCGGAAGTGATTGATATCGAGTTTACGGCCAGAATGGAAGACAATCTGGATCGGATCGAAACGGCCGAAGCCGCCCCCCTGGAAGTGTTGACCCGGTTTTATGAGCCTTTTAAACAGCGACTTGAGAATGCCGCAACGCAGATGATCAGCATGAAAGGAATCGGTTCTGTGACCGATCTGGACTGCCCTCTTTGCAAAATTCGGAAACTGCATGTCAAGATGGGGAAAAACGGCCATTTCCTGGCCTGCAGCGGATATCCGGATTGCAAATTCACCAGCAATTACACCCGTGATGAAAAAGGCCGGATACTGCCGGCCGAGCCCCTGCCGGAGGCGCCGACCGATCAGGTATGCGGAAAATGCGGCCAGCCCATGGTCATGCGCCAGGGCAAATTCGGCCCGTTTTTGGCCTGCAGCGGATACCCGGACTGCAAACACACCCAGTCCGTAACGCCCGCAGGATCCCCCCAGGAAACCGGCATCGCCTGCCCGAAGAGCGGATGCACCGGCATGCTGGTTCAGAAAATGTCCAAACGCGGGAAGGTCTTTTACGGGTGCAACCGGTATCCGGACTGTGATTTTGCCATGTGGGACAAGCCGGTCAATCAGGAATGCCCGCTTTGTCATGCAAAATTCATGGTGGAAAAAATATCCAAAAAAGAAGGCATGTATTTGGCCTGCCAGAACAAGGATTGCGGATATAAATCAAAGGAATAAAGGGCTTCGGATGGCGGCTTTCCGGCATCGAACACAGGCTGTCTGTACGCTGTCAAGCGCCAATCGGGCAAGGACGTGATTAAATATGGAAAATGTCCTTCTGTCTCCGGTTTTCAGTTATGAATTGAGGGTCTTTGGGGATGCCATCGACGGCAACGGACACGTGAACAATGTGGCCTATGTCCAGTGGATGCAGGATGCCGCGGTCCGGCATTCGGAAGCATCGGGCGCATCCAGGGCCACCCTGGATGCCGGCGCCACCTGGGTCGTCCGCAGGCACGGCGTTGAGTATCTTCGGCCCGCATTCGAGGGGGACCGGATAACCGTTATGACCTGGGTAACCAATTTCCGCAGGGCATTGTCGCTTCGAAAATACAGGTTCATCCGGACTTTTGATGCTGCGGTTCTGTCCAGGGGCGAAACGGACTGGGTCTTTGTGGATGCGGCATCCGGACGACCACGGATCATTCCGCAGGAGGTAGCGGGCGCATTCACGCTTGTTGGAAAGGACCAGGAGCCATAAGGCGCGGGCGAGGGACAACCATGGGTTTATTGGTTTCTTAATTGCCCGATCCATAGAAGGATCGCGCACTGTCGTCTCATACTTCATCGTCAAGAAGTTTTGGTTTTTAAAGCGTATCCCGTGTCAGAACAGGGCCGCTATCAGTTCCGGAGGTGATACCCCGCGGGGATAATCCGTTTGGAGCAGGCTTGTGAAAATCCGGGTGATATCGGAAACTCTGTGCGGGACATCCGACCAAGGCGGCTTCCAGTTCCAAAACCGCACGGCATATTTTTCATCCACGAGAAGACCAATGGCATTCCGGTCGACCCGGAAAAAGTCGGCCCTGCGCCCCCGCCGGCATTATGAATATCGTACAGCATGTGCTCCATGAAATTTTCGGCGCAGGTGTCGGCGGCCAGGTAAGGCCGAATGTTGGTGACCGGCTTTTGCATACCGAGTCGACAGCCTTGTCCTTAAACCTTCCCGGTGTTACGCGCAGCATCCTGGTCACCATTTCCAAGTCCGCATCAATGAGAATCGTTCCATGGTCCAATACCGTATTCCGGTTCCGGTGCTGGGCGTTTCCGGAGATCTTGCGGCCATCCATCAACAGGCCGTTTCGGTCGTCGAGATGGGCGTCGATCCCCATTCGGTACAAAAAATCCCGTACCGGTGCCATGCAGTCGTAAAACGACAAACCATGCCCGCACCCGCCAACCCGGATGGCAGTGAAATTGATATTTCCCAGGTCGTGGTAGACTGCCCCACCGCCGCTGATGCGCCGAACCACCGGAATGTTTTCCTGCTGAAAGACATCGGCATCGATCTGTGCCAAAGTGTTCTGATTTCGCCCGGCAACGACGGCGCGGTGATTTCTCCAGAGTATGAAAACATCTTCCCGGCACGTGGTCATCAGGTATTCTTCAATTGCAGATTAAAGGCCGGTTCCGTCTCGGTGTTGAGGAGGCAGATCATCAGCGGTTTTCTGAAACATCATCCGCCCAAGAATCCGACCGACAACCATGGAATGGCGGCGATAATAATGATCGACACCACAACGGCAGCCATGTACGGTAATACTCTACCCATGGCCTCGTCAGGCGATACCTTGCCGATCGCACAGGCGGCGTAGAAGCCGATCCCGAAGGGCGGCGAGAAGAGGCCCACCCCCATGGAAAGGATCATCACCATCGCATATTGGACGTCGTGCACTCCCACCGATCTGGCTATCGGGAACAAGAGGGGCCCAAACAGTACTACGGCAGGAATTCCTTCCAGAAAAGACCCCAAAAGGATGAAGCAAACAGCGGAAGCCGCCAGAAATCCGCTCCGACCACCGGGTACGTTTGCCACCAGCCGAACCAGGGTCTGCGAGAACCCTGACTGGGTAAGAGCCCATGCCATCGCGGTGGCCGTTGCGATGATGAGGAGGATTGCGGCCGACAGCGAGACCGTCTCTACGAATATCGGATAGACTCGCCGCCATTCAAACTTGCGGTATACGAATATGCCGATGAGCGCGGCGTATGCAATACCGAGAGTCGATACCTCGGTTGCCGTTGCGACCCCCGCAATCACGGCGCCCAGCACGAGAATCGGCAGCATCAGGGCGGGGGTGGCTATCAAAAACTTTATCAGGATTTCGGCAATCGGGGGGTGTCCCGAGCCGGCTGCAAGTTCGTGGCCCGACCGCAAGAAGACCATAACGGCCAGGGACAGTGCCGTCACGGCCGCAGGAATCAGACCGCCGATGAACAGGGCGCGGATCGACACGCCCGCCACCGACCCGACGATAATCACCACCAAACTGGGCGGGATCGTCTCTCCCATGGCCCCCGCTGCTGAAAGCATCCCGACCAACTCCCCAGGCCTCCAGCCGCGGCGTTTCATCTCCGGAAAGAGCACGGGCGCAACGGCGGCCATATCGGCGGCCTTGGAACCGGAAATCCCAGACACGAAATACATGGAAACGAGCAATACGTAACCCAGTCCGCCGCGTAGGTGGCCAATCAGCGAAGAAATAAAATTAATGAGCGCGTTGGTAATACCGGTCATCTCGATAAGAAATCCAAGGAGTACGAACAGGGGCACTGCGAGCAGTACGAGCGTTGACATCCCCTCGGTCATCCGGTTTACCACGATTACCAAGGGGATCTGGGTTGTCAGGGATAGAAAGGAGAATGTGGCCACACCGAAGCTGAAAGCAATGGGTACGCTTATGAAAACAAGCACACCAACGAGTATGACGAAAAACAAAATGAGGTTCAAATTGCCGATGACGTTCAGGATCGGTTTGGCCAGAATCGCCAGCAAGCTCATCCCAACCGCCAGCGCGACGGCACACGCTACGGATCGCAGTGAGGCAGCACCAGCGAGCCGGACAATGGTGATGATCAGCATCAGGATCATCCCCACCAAGATCGCCGAGACACTATAGGCCGCCGATATCTGGAGCGCAGGCATGGTGATGGCCGCTTCGGAAACCACATACTCCTTGGCGGGCACCAGCATCTCCAAGACGAATGTCGTCACCACCACCATCACCACAACGTCGATCCAGGCCCGCACCACCGGGGATGCCAGTTGTACGAAGACGGTCACCCGCATGTGTTCGCCGCGTCGCAATGTCATGGCGGCGCCGAACATGTTCATCCAGAGAAACAAAACGGTTGCCAGTTCATCTACCCAGTAAAAAGGGTGGTGAAACGCGTAGCGGGCCACAACGCCCATCAGCAGGAGCAAGAACTCCACCACCAGCAAAATGACCGCAGGCACCTCCGTCGTCCACCGCAGGACTTCGTCGGCGACCTGCAGCCATTGTCGGCTGACCGTCGGCGAAGTGCCGACATCGATACCATTCTCGACCATGATGTCTCTCCTTCTCCTTCTCCTTTCTCTTATCCGAGTTCGGGGGAATACCGGGTCAGCACGCCCCACGCGGCGTCGCCGTACTTCTGCTTCCATTCCTTATAGAAACCCGCATTTTGGAGCTGGGTCTGGAACGGCTTTGTATCGACGATGCGAATATCCATCCCCCGTGACGCGAGAGTTTTGGCCATACTCTCGTTCAGGGCCTGCAAATCGGCCCGTTGCTTTATCCCCGCCTCATTAACACGGCGGCTGACGATATCTTGAAGGTCCTTGGGCAGTTTTCGCCAGGCATCGCCGTTGGCCAGGAACCAAAAGCCATCCCACATGTGGTTCGTCATCGAGAGGTATTTCTGGACCTCGTAAATTTTAAAGAGCTCGATAATGGCCAGGGGGTTTTCCTGCCCTTCGGCTACCCGCGTCTGAAGCGCAGTGTAGACCTCGCTCCAGTTGATGCCCACGGGTGAGGCGCCAAGGGCGCTAAACAGCGATGTCCACATGGGGCTCACCGGTACGCGAATCTTGAATCCCTTCAGATCTTCAGGAGAGAGGATGGGGCGTGTGCTGCTGGTGATTTGCCGGAAGCCGTTATCCCAGATCTTTTCGAGTGCGTAAAGATTGGATTTGGCGATCTCATCCCTGATGAACTTGCCGAGGTCGCCATCCATGGCTGGCCAGACATCCTTGTAATCCTTCCAGGCAAATCCAATTCCGCTGATGGAGGCACTGGGAACAAGGGTTGCCAGAATCAGACCGGACAACGAAAAGAATTGGACGGCTCCGGCCCGCAATTGCGACAGCATGTCGGTGTCTCCACCGAGCTGATTGTTGGGAAAGATCTGGAGCTCCAGGCGGCCGCCGGAATCACTTTTGATTGCCTCGGCCATCTCGCGTGCCCGGACGTTTGTTGGATGCGTTTCAACCATGTTGTTGCAGTACTTGTAGGTAAACTCGGCTGCCCGGGCCCTTCTGGGCAGATAACCGACGCTTGTGGCAACGACCGTGGCTCCCGTACTGATAATAAATTGTCTGCGAGTAAGCTTATGCATATCCATTCCTCCTTAGTTTTATATGAAAATAGCATAATTGTCTCATAATTTAAAATGGTTAATGATATGACATTTTCATGCTTCGATTGTGACC
>JBBIPX010000012.1:15954-44242 GCA_037442625.1 Desulfobacteraceae bacterium | reverse complement strand
TGAAGTCGCCGTTATAGGTGTCGGTGATTTTGGGCGGAATGTCGCCTTTTGAAATCCGGTCCACATATTCGGCCGTGACGTTGATCGGCCCGACAAATGCATCGCACAGATCGTTGACCCCGGTTCCGATTCCCCTGAATTCAAAGTTGATCTTGTCCGCGTCGGCCCGTGTTGCCAGTTTTCCGCCAACCGTGGCATCCACCAGTTTTTTGATTTCCGCCATCAGGGAAGAGATGATGCCTTTGATGTTTCGGGCGATGAAAACACCCAGAACGAGTGCAATTAAAAAACCGACGACGATAAACGCCGACATGGTATAGACGGCGGTATCGGCCATTGCGGAGTTGTTTTCGGATGTCTTGGCACCCTGCTCGATTTTTGCGTTCATCATTTTTTCGATGGCATTCTGCTCATCCCGGGACGTTTTTGCGCCATCTCCCTGCATGACCGCCATTGCATCGTCGATCTTGTCCTGATTGGCCAGCGAAATCATCTTGTCCAGTTGGACGCCGTAATTCTCCCTGGTTTTTTTAAATTCATCAAAGAGTTTTCGCCCTTCATCGGTGAAGAGGGTCTTTTCAAATTTTCCGGCTGCTTCGCTTATCTCTTTTCGAAGGTCTTTGATTCTTGTTTCGAATTTTGCGCGGTCTTCCTTTGTTTTGGCAAAGACGAAATCCCGGATATTTACCCGGACTCTTTGAAAAGCGGTGGAGATGTTCGCCAGTTGCCCGAGGGGGACGGCCACTTTTTCGAACAGCATCGTATCGGCGTGATCTATTTTTCTGATGTTGGTGACGCCGACAATGCCGATCACGCAGGCGATCAGGGCGATTCCGATGAAACCGGAAAGCACTTTTGTAGCAAGCTTCATGTTCTTGAACATTTTCTTTTCCTCCATAAAGGTTGGATTTTGAATATCAATGGGCTGAAAGCATCGGGTAATATTTATATTGTCTTTGGCATGCTTTTCCCTCCTTAAGCCTCCGCGGATGCGGACATGGCATCCGCCCATACCACCGCATCCCAGTAAAGCGCCGGAATCCTGTCCCGGTCCATGCCGATGATGTCCGCGGACCGGGCAACGCCGGCCCAGTCCCCGGTTTCATAGGCCCGGCCGAGATTCAGGTATTCGGCCATCTCTCCGTTTCCGGACAGCAGCGCATCGCGGATGATGTTTGTGAACGGCAGTTTTTTCATCACGTCCGCCATGGGCTCGTCCATGATGGCGTCGATCAGCGAAAAAAGTCCCAGGGTAAACAGCTCCGGCCCTTTGAGCCGGGTTGCCGTGTTTTCACAGAGCAGTTCGCAGAACCTGGCGCGGATCACCGATGCGCGGATCAGCTCATGGGGCTTGCTGTCGGCAAATGCGGTCAGGAGGACGATGGGGATGAAGCGTCGGATGCCCGCCTCTCCCAGACGCAGGATGGCCTGCCGGATGGAGGATATTTCCTGCCCCCGGCTGTAATACGGGGAGTTGATATACCGCAGCAGTTTTAATGAAACGGATACGTCCCTTGAAATCAGCGTTTCCACGGCTGCAATCTTCATGTCGTCCCGGCTGACTTCGGCCATGATCTGAAGTACGGACATCCTGGCCGGGGAAATATCGCGTGCTTTCAAGACCTGGGGCTTGCTGAAAAAATAGCCCTGAAAATAATCGAATCCCATATCCAGGTATTTTTCATATTCTGCGTATGTTTCCACCTTTTCGGCCAGAAACTTGACCGGATACCCGCAGAGTCTGTCGAGCGCAGCCTTCGCCTGGTCTCCGGGGGTCAGGCGGATGTCGATCTTGATGATTTTTGCCATGGCGATCAACGGCTCAAGGCCGGGATCAAAAATGAAATCATCCAGGGCCAGTTGATAGCCGGCGGTCGACATTCCCCAGCAGGCCTGAATCAGCGCATCCGTCGGGCGGACAGTTTCAAGTATTTCGATAACCAGGTTTTCCTTGGGAAACAGGAGCGGTATTTTCCGGACCAGCAGATCTTCGGTAAAATTGATGAATGTTTTCTTGCCGCCCGATATCCGGTCCATTCCCATGCAGAAAAAACTGTTGCTCAGCACCTTTCCGGTGGCGGTATCCCCGTCGATCTGCGGGAACGCATTGGACAGACCGTCCCGAAACAGCAACTCGTATCCGAAAAGCTGTTTTGCCCGGTTGAAAATCGGTTGCCTGGCCAGAAAAACTTCCATGATTTACAATTTCCGGAATAACTGCGCGTTGGGGACGACCTGCTCAAACAGATGGCTGACTTCCGCGGGCAGCTTTTGCGTATGTTCGCTGGTAAAATAGCCTCCGGTCAAAAGCGCACCGTGAAACATCTTGATCACCTCCACCCGCTGGGCATGCTGAAAATGCAGGAGCACATTCTTGCAGACAATCAGGCTGAAGTCGGTCCCGATGGGCTTCAGCGAGAGCAGGTCATGGTATTCAAAGGAGACCTGATCTCTCAGGATTTCCGTCACCCGGAAGTGATCGGGTTTGTCCGCGGGTTCGAAATACTTGGCGAAAAGCTCCGGGGGCATCCGCTTGAGTTCGTCGTAATGGTAGACGGCGTTTTTGACGATCTCCCCGAAATTGTTGGCGCTGTCGTAATCCGTTGCATTCAGCCGCAGGTTCTTGAATGCGAATTTCCCCATCTTCTCGGCAAGGACGATGGCGATGGTGTAGGTTTCCTGGCCCATGGCGGAACCCGCGTCCCATACCTTGAACCGCATCCTGCCGCTTGCAAAATGAACCGCATGCTCGGCCGCATGCTCGATAACCGGAAGGTCTCTGAAAAAAAATGTGAAAGCCATTTGTTATTCCTTCTTGTTTTTCATACTGCTGCGAATATTCTGAAGCGATAAAAGGAGCATTTCCCGTGCATTGTGAACCAGCGGATCGCCGTGGCCGAAATAGATGGTCCGGATGTCCCTCCGGCAGATATCGACCATGGCCTGATGGAACCCTTCCTCGTATCCGCCGTCCTCGGATCGGATCACAACCGGCGTATCCCCGACGAACAGATCCCCGTGATCCCTGTTGTACAGGCAGACGGAATCGCTGGAATGGCCGGGGGTGTGCAGCACTTCAAACTCCCGGTCTCCCATGCGCAGGGTATCGCCATGCTTTAAAATGTGATCCACGCCTTCCATGAACGGGGAAAATGCATAAATCTCGGGATGGAAGGCCGCCTTGATCAGCGGCAGAATTCCCGTGTGATCGGAATGGTCATGGGTCAGGATGACCTGCTCCACCTTGTTTTTACCGACGCCCGTGTTCATGTTTCCAATGACTTCGATGATCGAGGGGTCATTGCCCACATCCACCAGGGTGTTCAGATCCTCGATGCGTTTCCAGTCCCCCATGACCAGATACACGTTGGAGCTGTAAACGTTGTTTTTCCCCTGTATCGGAATGATTTTCATTTTTTCTGGCTTCCTGTTCGGGTTCGGTGCGGGGTTGCCGATTCCTGTTCGCTCCTGTCCTGTTTCTCCCTGGCTTCGGCATGCTGGGCCAGTTTGGCAAGATCCAGAATCAGGGCGACGTTTCCGTCCCCCAGGATCGTGGCGCCGGACACATGTTCGATATCCCGGTACATCCGGCTCATGGACTTGATGACGGTCTGATGCTGGCCGACCACCTGATCCACCACAAAGCCCACCCGGCTGCCGTCGAGTCTGGCGGTTACGATCTGTTCGATGGCCGGTGCGCTGCCGCCGTGGGTGAACATTTCCCTCAGCCGGATATAGGGTACGATTTCTCCCCGGATGCTGGCCATATGCTTTCCGTGGGCGCGGGAAACGTCATCCCGGGTCAGCTCCACGCATTCTTCGATGGCGGCAAGGGGCATGATGTAACGGACATCGTCGATTTGAACCAGCAGCCCGTCGATAATGGCCATGGTGAGCGGCAGCTTCAGGGTGATCGTTGTCCCGGCGCCTTTCCTGCTGGCCATCTCAATGGAGCCCTGCAGGGCGTCGATGCCTTTTTTCACCACATCCATGCCCACCCCGCGGCCGGAAACATTGGTGATGGTTTTGGCCATTGAAAACCCCGGCATGAGGGTCAGGGAAAAAATCTCTTTTTCGGACAGGACGGCATCGGATGCAATCAGCCCTTTTTCAACGGCCTTGGCGCGGATGGCCTCGGTGTCGAGTCCGGCCCCGTCATCGCTGATGCGGATAAAGACGTTGGCTCCGGAATGCTCGGCGCAAAGATGCACCGTTCCCTGCGCCGGCTTGCCGGCCGCCTTTCTGACCTCGGGTTTTTCAATGCCGTGGTCGATGCTGTTGCGGATGATGTGAATGAGCGGGTCATTCAGCTTCTCGATGACGGTTTTGTCCAGCTCTGTTTCGGCGCCCTCGGTGTTAAGGACGATTTCCTTGCCCAGTTCCGTTGACAGATCCCGGACCAGACGTTCGAACCGGCTGAAGGTGGCGCCGATGGGGAGCATGCGGATGCTCATCGTGTTGTCCCGGAGTTCCGCGGTCAGGCGCTCGACTTCCTCGGCCACCTGAATCAGGGAAAGGTCGTTGAACCTTGCCGAAATCTGGCTGAGGCGAGATTGCACGGTCACCAGCTCACCGACCATATTGACCAGGCTGTCGAGTTTTTCCGCCGGCACCCGGATGCTGGCCGTGGATTCCACGGTCTGGCGCTTCAGGCGCTTTTCGCGGATGTGCTGCTGCTCGGCAAGGGCCGCCTGAACCTGATCGTTGCTCACCAGGCCGGAGTCCACCAGCAGGGAGCCGATCCGCTTCCGGTCGTCCAGCACGGTTTTCAGCGCGCCGGCGTTCAGATCGCCCCGCTCGACCAGAATCTGGCCAAGTTTCTTGTAATCCGACGCCGCCTCTGTCTGGCGGCCGTCGTCGATCACGGCGATATTCAGTTCGCAGGCGTCTTCAACGAAAATGAACACATCCCGGATGGCGTTTTCGTCCCGGGTCGTCGTCAGGATGATGTCCCAGGCCGTATAGCAGACTTCGGGGTCCACATCGCTTAAAAAGGGGATGCCATCCGTATTGGCCAGGATGTCGCAGGTGCCCAGGTCCCGGAGTTCGTTCAGCAGCAGGACCGGATTGGTTCCGGATGAAAAAAGGCCGGGTTCCGGACAAAAGCGGATCCGGTACGTTACCTCGCGTCCGTTCATTGCCGGAGCCTCGGGCGCATCCACGACGGCCTGTGCGGTATCGGTCTCGGCATCGGTCTCGGCAGCGGATGGGGTTTTCGGGGCAAGCAGCATGTCGCGGAAGGATTTTGTGATCCTGTCCGTGATGGACTGATCTTGGGCTTCGCCCTGTCCGGTATCGTCGATCATCTTCAGGATTTCGTCACAGGCGGACAGCGTCAGGTCGATCAGGGGTTTGGTTACGGTAATTTTTCCATTGCGGACCCGGTCATAAACCGTTTCCACGTCGTGGGTAAACGCGGCGACCCTGTCGAATCCGAACATGGCGCCGGAGCCCTTGATGGTGTGCATGGCGCGAAATACCCGCCCGATGATTTCCGGATCTGACGGCGTCCTTTCCAGTTCGAGCAGCGCGGTCTCCAGTTCCGAGAGCAGCTCGTGCGCTTCTTCCTTGAAAGCTTCCTTGTGGGTATCCATCATCCCAGCACCTTCTTGACAACTGCAATGAGTTGTTCCGGTTTAAAGGGTTTTACGATCCAGCCCGTGGCGCCCGCGGCCTTGCCTTCCTGCTTTTTTTCCACCTGCGATTCGGTCGTCAGCATGACAATGGGAATGAATTTGCAGGACGGCAGGGACCGAAGCGCCCGGATCAGGCCGATGCCGTCCAGATTCGGCATGTTCAAATCCGTAATGACCATGTTCAGGGCCTGATTATCGACTTTGGCCAGGGCATCCTGTCCGTCCACGGCTTCAACGACGTCATAGCCCGCATCCCGCAGCGTAAAGCTGACCATCTGGCGGACGCTGGCGGAATCATCAACGGTCATGATCACTTTGCTCATGTCTCGTCCCTCCATGCCCACAGGCAGGGATTGTCCCCGCCCCGAGTGCAGGCCTTGGGTCTCCTGTACCCGGACGCTTCCAGAATCGTTTTAAAGGTTTCGGGCATGCTTGCCGACAGCGTCAGGTTCTGGCCGGCCCTCAGGCAGGTGCGATGAAGCGAGCAGATCAATTGCAGAAAGGAGATGTCCGCTCCGGTGACGCCGTCCAGATTCAGCAGCAGGCGATTTCCACCGCCCTGAAATTCCCGCAGGGCATCCAGGCATTCCAGGGCGTTTTGAATGGAAATGTCGCCGCTGACCCGCAGATGGGTTTGATCGAACGATGCTACGATTTCAAATGGGTTCATTTTGCTTCCTCGCTTAAAATAACTCCACGTTGTCTCCCAGGTCCTCGCCGGTTTCCGCATCCGGCGCGATTTTCAGGGCTGCTGCATCCAAACCGGTTTCCCGTGCTTCCATGTCCGGCATGATTTCCTGTGTTCGGGTTTCCGGCCGGGCCGACTGCGCCGCAGCGCCGGCTGGTGCCTTCTCGGGTGAACCTGTTTCGGCAAAAAGAACATCTTCGAAAAGAAAATCATCAAAGAGTTCCGGCGCTGCTGTTGCGGCTACCGGTGTCGCTCCCGGTGTCGCTTCCGGCGCCGCGGTTTCAGGAATGGCGGCGCCGGTTAAAACCGCCGCGGCTCCGGCAATGGCCTGATGGATTTCGCGTTCTCTTTCCATGGTGTACCGCCCGGTCATATCCGCCATCTCTTTTTGCTCTGGATCTGCGGCAGAAGCAGGGCAGAGGGAGCGCATTTTCTCGACCATGGATTCCAGATCCAGAATGACTTTGCGGATCTGGGCGCTGATTTTTTCATGTACGGTAATGCCCTGGATCGTTGTATCAATGTTTTGCGTCAGGGCGCCGGCGTCATGATCGATTCGGGTCAGAAGCTCGGAAACATCACTGTCCATCCGATTCAGCGGGGCGATCATGTTCTGGATCTGCGCCGACATGCCGGTCTCCCGGAACCGCCCGGATGGATCCGCCTGGCCGTTACGGACGGCCGCTTCCGGCAGCGCTGTCCGGTGCAGGTCCATGGCGCCGGCTTCGTCCATGACGGCTCTCAGGCCGGCTGATATTTCGTCGATTTTCTGCGATGTTTCGACTGAGAGCCGGCTGATGGATTCCGCCAGAATCCCCAGCGCCGCCCCATCCTGTCCAAGATGGGCCGCATGGATACTCGCATTCAGGGAAATCATCCGCATCTGAATCCCGATTTTGTCGATTTCGCGGATAAAGACGGTCATGTCCCTTGCGCTGGCCGTGACAACTTCCATGGAAGCGGCCCACTCCCGGTTGATCCGGCCGTAACTGGCAAGGGCGTCCGCCAGCGAAGATAGCTTTTTTTCCAGATCCGAGAGAAAGGACTCCTCCTTTTTGCTGCCGGCGCCTGCCAGCGCCTGCATTTCACCGGCCATAACGGTGATTTCGGAAGCAATCCGCTTCAGGTTGTCGATGATCCGTCCGACAGCCGAAAGCATGTCCGCGTCCGCATCCTTCAACTGGACAGCCTGCACCTGGCAGGGGACAATGGCTTCGGCAAGCCCGGCGGGCCGGGTTTGCGCGCCACTCCTGCCGTGTCCGCGGAAAATCCGCCAGGGTCCGGACGGTTTTTCATCGGCTTTGATTGAAGCTTCAGGGCCGAGCTTGTCCCCCACATCCTTGAGCGCATCGCGAACATGTTCCAGGCGCTGGCGGGTGATATCGTGAAACTGCATGGACGCCACCACCTCGCCGATGCTTTGTGAAATGCGCTTCCAGCGGGTGGCGATCTCCCCCAGCGTTTCGGATGAGGACTGGTGGCGTTGGGTCATGGCGGTCAGATTCTGAACCGCCTGATCCAGGATCAACCGGGCGTTGCCCTGCTGTTTTTTTTCAAAATCGGACATCCGTTGCAGCCCCTGCCGGATCATGTCCGCCAGATTCCGAGCGTGACTTCGCAATTCCGTCGATTTTTCCGTGATATTCGCGGCAAGCTTCCGGACCTCCTCGCCAAGGGCGTTAAAACCCGTATCCCGGCTGCCCAGGCTGGCGCTTTCAATTTTGATCAGATTGCAGAGGGCATGCAGGTTCCGGATGGTCTGATCAAAGCGGCCAAGCTGGGCGCCGATGGCTTCGAACCGGGACAGCAGGGAGGAAAGAACGGCCACGCCTTTTCCGGACAGCGCGTCCTGCTCCTGGACCTGGACGAATACGGCCTGGAGCCCGTCCATGTTCTGCTTGAGCGCCTCTCCGGACAGACAGGCCGCCACCCGGGACGAGAGCTCGGACAATTCCTTGGTCCGGAAATAAAATTCCTGAAGTTTCTCTCCGAGCCGGATGAATTCGCCTTCCGTGCTGGCGGCCAGCTCATGCAGAATTTGGTTGGCGCCCAGCAGGCGGTCCCGCCATGGCGGCAGGGGGGCGGCGGAGTGCTTGTTCCGGTTTTTAAGGGCGGAAATGATCATGGTCGGTCAATATCCCATTTTCTTCTGGTACTCACCTTTGACGGCATCGTAAAAAGTCCGGATGCTGCGTTGCGATGCCGTCACCTTTAGAAATCCTTAAAATCATTCTCATCCATGGGAATGACGTCGTCGGGTTTCACCTCTCTGGACGGGCGGAGCGCCAGGGATTTTGTTTTCGCGGGTTTTTTGACCACGGCCGGAGATTTGCGGGGCTCGGGGCGCGCAAGCATGGCGGTTCTCGAACGATCGGCGGGATGTCGGCCGCCGCGGGTCGATACGGCTGCGTTGCCGCCCACCATTGCCGCCAGATCGACGACAAAATTTTTCAACTCTTCCGCCTGCGCGTTCAGCTCTTCGGATGCCGAAGCCGATTCCTCCGCGGTTGCGGCGTTCTGCTGGGTCACCTTGTCCATTTCCGTAACCGCAACATTCACCTGCCCGATTCCCTGGGACTGTTCACTGGACGCGGCCGAAATTTCGCCGACCAGCTCGCCCACCTTCGCGGCGCTGCCGGCCACTTCCTGAAAGGCATCGTTGGTGGACTTGACCAGCGCGGTGCCGTCCGAGACTTTCTTCACGGTGCCTTCGATCAATGCCGCGGTGTTTTTGGCGGCATCGGCCGCGCGCATGGCCAGATTCCGGACTTCGTCGGCAACGACCGCGAATCCCGCGCCGGCTTCCCCGGCCCTTGCGGCTTCCACGGCGGCGTTCAAGGCCAGAAGATTGGTCTGGAAGGCGATTTCATCAATGGTTTTGATGATCTTGGATGTTTCCTCGCTGGCCTTTGCAATATCCTGCATGGAGGCGGTGAGCTGGCCCATGGACGTATTGGCCTTGACAACCACCTGGTTTGCCTGTTTCATCAGGGCGTCGGCCTGACCGGCGTTGCCGGCGTTCTGCTTGGTCATTGCGGACATTTCCTCAAGGGACGATGAAGTCTCTTCCACGGATGCCGCCTGCTGGGAAGAGCCTTCGGCCAGGGACTGCGAAGCGGCGGAGACTTCTCCGGCCGCGGAAGCCACCTGATCCGAAGCCTCAGTCAGCCCGGTGATGACGCGGTTCAGGGGGCCGACGATGCTGCGCGTGACGAAAAAAGCAATCAGACCGGACAAAAGAATGATGATCGCGCCCGTGACAATCATTAACAGACGCGCATCGGCATAAGTCTTTTGTGTTTCCTGATACCGGAAATCGCTGCGCTCGTCCTGATAGTTGTTGGCCTCATCCATGGCCTCGATCCATTTTCTCACCGCGGGCCTGGCTTTGGTATTCATCAGATCGAGGGCTTCACTTTCCTTTCCGGCCATCGCCGCTTCCATGACCTGGTTGTTGATTTCCCTTGCCGCGTCCTGACCGGTCTTGATCTTATCGAGTATTCCCCATGCTTTTGTATCCTCCTTGGGGGTCATCTCCATGAGCTTTTTATGCATCTCGTCGTATTTCCCGCGGCTCGCCCCGATACCACTTTGTTCGGTCTGCTTGTCCTTGATATCCTTGGCAAGAAGGAGATTGCGCAGGGAGATGGAAACTTCTCTCACGATAGACACCATATCCGATGTGAGGTTAACCCGGACATTATTTACCGTCATGATGCGCTCAATGCCCTTGTCCATGGCTGCCATACTTGTGATGCCGATGGCGATGACAACCAGCATCAAAACCACCGGCACGCTGAAACCAAGATGCAATTTTGAAGACACCTTCATATTCGAAAAAATCATTTTCTGTTTCTCCTTTTCATTTCGGGCGTGAATCAGTTCAAATCAATTTTGACGGCATCGTAAAAAGTCCGGATGCTGCGTTGTGCTGCATCCATCGTCGTTGCGGCGATAAGTACGCATCACTCCTCAGGATCAGGCCGCCTTGTTCAGCAACCCGATTTCGTTTTCAGTCAGCACCTTGTCGATATCGAGAAGAATCTTGATGCCGCCGCTGATTTTGGCCATGCCCAGAATGAAATCGGTGTTCAGCCGGGTTCCGAATACGGGGGCGTTTTCGATATCGCCGCCGGAGATGTTGAGCACCTCGGATACGGCGTCCACCACGATGCCGATGAGAAGAGCGGCTTGCTGAATATCGATCTCGACAACGATGATGCAGGTGCGCTCCGAATAGTCCGTTGCCGGCAGGCCGAATCGCAGTCTCAAATCAATGACCGGAATGACCTTGCCCCGAAGATTGAGGACGCCTTTGACGAAATCCGGCGACTGGGGCACGGAGGTGATCGGCATCATGCCGATGATCTCCCGGATTTTAAGAATGCCGATGCCGTACTCTTCCCCGGCCAGGGAAAATGTCAGGTATTTTCTTTCCCTGCCGCCGGCGGTTTGAACCGCCTGACTTATTTTGCCGATTCTGTTTTGCATGGGGTTTGTTTCTCCATCGTGATTAATGGTCGTGATATGCTGCGGCTCCGGAGCTTGATTTCCAGATTGCCGATGATATCCATGAGTTTTTCAGGGGTCAGGGGGTTTTGCGCGAAGGCGTCTTTTTCCGGTTTCAGGAGGGAGGCGATCCAATCCATGTTGCCCGGTCCGGAGATGATGACGATTGAAGAAGACGCATGATGCCGATGAATCCATCCGATGAATTCAACGCAATCGTCATGGTATGTCTTGATGATGCGAATCACCAGGCCGACGGGAAGGGTGGTTTTTTCGGATGCGGCGATGATTTGTTTCGCTTCCGCATCCCCGAGCGCGGAATCCATGACAAATCCGTTTCTGCGTAGATGCCGGATGATGGATTGCCTGAGTTCGGCTTCTTCATCGACAACCAGAATATGTTTAATGTGCTGAAGCATATTGAATTGGATATCCTCAAAGCATGATATGGGGAGACGCCCGAAGTCCGCTCCATTTTAAGGGTTATGACAGCATGATCCGTGCCAGAATGAATAAAAATGAAATATTTATGGTATCTTAATGAAATAATTAATTATTTAATTTTGTGGACCCCTGCGTGCATCTGGCAGGGCAACGACATGAATGTCGCTATTTTCATTGCATAACCATACGGGATCAAAAGAAAATAAAGAAATGAATTTGATATTATTCATAAAACAGGGATACGACATTCAAGCCGCAGGTGGCGACCTAAATGTCGCATCCTGGAAATGCGGGCAAGGTCATGTTACACATGTCGTATGGAGCCCTCTTACTGCGGCGAATATCGTCAGCATGGTGCTTTTGCAGAGTATGTGGCTGTGCCGCAGTCGGTCTTTTATCGCTTGCCCAAGGGGTTAAGCTTCGTGCAAGCCGCAATGACGGAGCCCGTTTCAGTGGCGGTCCATGCAGTCAATTTCATACCAGGCGAAATCAACGACAGCGCAGTCGTCGGTTGCGGCCTGATCGGCCTGTTTGTCATTCAGGCGCTGCGGATGATTGCCGGTCTTGAAACAGCGACCTCCGGAGAGATATACATTGGCGATACATGCGTAAATGACATGGCGCCAAAAGACCGGGACGTTGCCATGGTCTTTCAGAACTACGCCCTCCCCGCATGAACGTCCGGGACAACATGGGCTTCGGCCTCAAGATCGGGAAGATGAGCAAAAAAGACATTGACGCTCGGGTGGAAGTGGCCGCGGACATCCTCGGCATCCTGCAGCAGACCGGCGCACCGATGGAGGTGTACGGGCAACCTGCTGCATGACGCTACGATGGGCACCGGCAAAGGAAATACCATTACGGCGCATACGGATGTGGTTGAAACCCTGGGGTTTAAATTTTTGTCTATTTTACCTGCGAGGGTCAATCCATCGTTGCCCGAATGGAGGTTCCGGATAGTCCGCCGACCGTTGGACAGATACTTGATGTGGATTTTAAGATGTCAAAAACCCATATTTTCGATATGGAAACGTCATGGTCAATTGTTTGAAAACCAAGGAAAAACCGAAGGATAGATGTAAATATTCGGTAAACCAGTTTTCAATAACTTTGCCATGGGATAACTAACCAAAAGTCGAACGTTTTGACTCATCCAGCACTTTTCTAACCATTTCGGCCAGATCTCCTCTTGCAACGGGTTTCTTTAAAAACCCTTTGACACCCAGGTCCCTTGCACGCTGCTCATCGTTTTCATCGCTGAACCCGGTACAAATAATGATTGGAATATCCGGTCTGATCAATATCAACTCCCTGGCAAGTTGCTCCCCGGTCATATTCGGCATGCCCCTATCGCTGATCACCAGATCGAATTTTGTCGGATTAACATTGAAAGCGGCTAGAGCATCCGGGCTGCTCGTGCGAACAGTGATCCTATAGCCGAGCTTTTCAAGCATCATCTTCACCATTTGTGCAATCGGCTCTTCGTCATCGACCAGCAGAATACTTTCAGCGCCAGTCGGATACGTTCTGGCGGCAGCGGCAGCCATACTGTCCATAGCTTCTTCCAGAAGGGGCAAATACACATCAAACGTGGTTCCCTTGGCAACTTCACTGGATACCCTGATTTCTCCGCCGTGCTCCTTCACGATGCCGTGCACCACTGAAAGCCCCAGTCCCGTGCCCTTTCCCACTTCTTTGGTGGTAAAGTAGGGCTCAAATATTTTATCGAGCAGAGATTGATCAATTCCAGCGCCATTGTCTGATATGGTGATGCATGCGTATTTTCCTGATTTCATTGTAATGTCATGCAAATCATCTTTTTCGCATACAGTCTCTTTCAGCTCAAGATTTATTGTTCCGCTTTTTTCCCCAACGGCATGATACGCGTTAGTGATTAGGTTCATGGCGATCTGATGAATCTGTGTGGGATCTGCGGAGACCCTGCCGCAATCTTTCGCGATATGGCTTGTAAATTCAATGTTCTTAGGTATTGTTGCCCGAACCAGCTTTAACACCTCCTTTAGGATCGGTTGAATCCGTATGGGCAGTTTCTGGAGGTTGGATTGGCGGCTGAAAGCAAGGATCTGATTGACCAGATCACTGCCGCGTTTGGCGGATTTGTAAATTTGTTCTATGTTTTCATGCACATGACTATCTGATGGAATTTCATCAAGGAGCATCTCAGAAAAGCCGCTGATCGGAAATAATATATTGTTCAGATCGTGAGCAATACCGCCGGCTAGCGACCCGATAGCCTCCATTTTCTGTGCCTGCAGAAGCCTTTCTTCGGTTTTTTTTGTTTCGGTAATATCGCGTAATATCGTAAGTTTTGAAACTGCTCCATGCGAATGGAATATGGGTGAATTGGAAACATGGTAAGTTCTGTTGTCCTTGAGACTGACGACTTCAGCTTTGATGGATTGGCCACTCATTACTTTTTCATGAACACACCAGGGGCAGGATTCATCGAGTCCATGCATCGTCTTGTGGCAGATATCTCCGGTAGCATCATAACCGAGTCTTTTGATCATTGCTGTATTCATGTATTCTATACGAAAGTCCCCTGAACAAATATAGACTGCATCATCCATTGCCTGCATCATGGATCGGTATTTGACCTCGCTTTCCTTTAGTGCATCCTCGGCTCGTTTTCGCTCGGTGATGTTTTGCACAGAACCATAGACTCTTAAGCCACCCGGCTCTGCAGGATCTGATTCGCACTCCATGTGGTTTGTGACAGTCAGAATTCGGCCGTCTTTTGCTACAATACGAAAGTCTCTCGTATCGCTCTCCCCCGGGCGTAACCGCTGCAGCGGTTCGGCTGCCATGTCACTGTCCTCAGGATGCGCCAGGGCCATCCAGCAGCGAAGATTATTCAGCTCGGATTCCGAAATTCCGGTCAGGGCATAAAAGGTATCCGTAATCCAGTCCACAGCATACCCTCCATCGCCAGTATGGGAGCACGAGTAAGCAAAATCGGAGCTGAGCCGCGATACGGTGCGAAAGCGAAGTTCCGACTGTCTCAACGCCTCCTCTGACTGTTTGCGTTTGTTGATGTCACGGGCCACGATGATAATCTCGGTCGGTTTTTTGTTCTTATCTCTCAAAAAAGATAAGCTGAGCTCCATCCAGATAGTGGATCCATCTTTCTTGTATTCTTCCAACTCCAGGATGCGCGTTCTGTCGGGGTCAGCCGTACCGCTAGCCTCCAGAAGCCTCTCTTTTTCAAAGACGTCAAGGGCGATTTGAAAAGATTCAGGGGTTAGGGTCTGCACAAGGGGCTGCTCCATAGCTTCCTCAACTGTGAATCCTCGTAACAGCTTGACGGCTGGGCTAAAATAGGTAAAGCGCAGATTCATATCAAGTATAGATATTATGTCAGCCGTGTTTTCCGTAATTAAACGGAATTTTTTTTCGCTCTCCCGAAGTGCTTCCTGGGCAACTTCCTGAAGCATTCTCCTCTCCTCGGATTGTCTCCGTGCCCTGTGCAGCAGTTCGCTCAAGAAACTGGACAAAATCCCACTTGAAATCAGCATGAACCATTGAAAAAGATCATGCGGTTGCCCGATACGCAGGCTGTGCAGCGGAGGAATAGCGTAATAATCAATACCCAGCGAGGCTATGGCAGTAGCGATCAGTCCGGGGCCGAATCCGCCCAGAACGGAACTCAGGATGATGGGTAGCATGAAAAGAATGAGCAACGGCCTTTGTCCAAAAGAAACGGCTATGTGCATTCTTACAAGGAGCATGGCCAGTGTCACAGCCACTGCAAAAATATAGGCGATCCAGCGAGGCAGTTGATCTGCCAGAGTCAGAAACTCAGAGGAGCGATACCCGCCTTTCGATTCCGTGGTTTTGCGATCGGGAACGGCAAATAAAGCCAGAACCAGGAGCAGGGCTGTGAGAATAATAAATGCAATTCCCTTGGTAGTTGATAACCTGGTAATGTCTGAGATATCGGTAAAAGCCATGAGCATCCGGTCAGAGAGAAATATCCAGGCCGAACCGAAAACCAGGTAGCCGCAAGTTGTATACAGAATGAAACGATTTCGAGATGAAAGATTCATGGTAAACCTACTTGTGATAAGACTGAAGGGATTACTCTTGTTAATATTTCAAAATTTTTAGCTCATCGCTGTTTTTTTTCCATGAAAGTGCTTGATAGGGCGGCGATTCGAATAAATAATAATAAAACAAGCCGATATGATTCATAAAACAGATATGCGACATGAAAGCCGCAGGTAGCGACATAAAAATCGCATCACAGATACTCCGCAATTAGCGGTTTCAGTCGCGGATTTTCTTTCATCTGGCTCAGTTTTCGCTGAATCTGCCGGACTGACACCCCCAGAATGCGGGCCGTCTGTTTGCGGTCCCCGCCGGTTTGGGCAATCACGAATGCGGTGTGGATCTCGTCGTTTTCCTTGAGGCTGCACAGGGTCCGCGCAAAGCCGGCCGGCTGATTTTCCGATTTCGGATTCAGGCTTTGCGGCTGGATGACGTCCGAGTCTGAAAGCAGCACGGCCTGCTCCACCCACTGGCTCAGCTCCCGGATGTTGCCAGGGAAGGATTCCCGGCTGAGCAAATTCAGGGCTTCGGCGCTGAACCCCGAAATCTGTTTGTTGTGGCGGGTGCAGGACTGTCTCAGAAAATGCGAGGCCAGCAGCAGGATGTCCTTTCCGCGCTCCCGCAGCGGCGGCAGGTGAATGTGGGCGGATTTTAACCGGTAAAGCAGATCGAGCCTGAATTTTCCATCCCGGCAGGCCTTGTCCAGGTTTTGATTGGTGGCCGAGACGATCCGGACGCTGACGGATATGCCCCGCGAATCACCGATCCGGACCACGGTTTTCTCCTCCAGCACCCGAAGCAGCTTGGCCTGAAGATGCATCGGAAGCTCGCCGATTTCATCCAGAAACAGGGTCCCGCCGTCGGCCTGCTCGAAATAACCGGTCGTGTCTTTTTCAGCACCGGTGAAGGCGCCCTTTACATGCCCGAAAAACTGGCTTTCGAAAATGCTTTCCGGAACCGAGGCCATGTTGATCGCGATAAAGGGGCCTTCGGGGTGGAGTCCGGATTGATGAATGCCCCTTGCGATCAATTCCTTGCCGGTTCCGGATTCTCCGGTGACCAGTATCGGCGTCCCGCTTCTGGCCATGATCTGCGCATAAGACAGAAGGCCTTTCATGGGCGGATACTGCGTGATCATCTCAGAAAAAGCGGCCGGAATCTCGATTCCGGCATCTTCCGGCTCTCCCTGACCGATGCACGCCAGAAGACCCTTTCGCTCATAGGCCCGCTCGATGGTCAGCAGCAGCCGGTCGTTGTCCACCGGCTTGACCAGATAATCATAGGCGCCCAGGTGAAGGGCCTTAAAGGCCACCGACGCATCTTCCACCGCGGTCAGCATGATGAATTCGGTTGCGGGCGCATAGGGCTTGGCCGCCTCAATGACCTGAAGGCCGTCGATGCCCGGCATCAGAAGGTCGATGAGCGTCACATCGTAGCATCTGGATTGGATCAGCGAAATGGCCTCCTTGCCGTTGTCGCAGATATCCACATCCGAAAAGCCCTTGCGTTTTAAAAGGCGGCGGACCGACGTCAGCGCAACCGCCTCGTCATCCACGATCAGGATTCTCATAATTTCTGCCTTCCGATGGCGTTGATCGATTCCAGAAGCGATTTGAGCGGGACGGGTTTGGTAAACAGATGATCGGGCAGGGGCGCATCATCCGGTTTGTTGTCAAGCTGCCCCGCGTCACCGGAAAAAAGGATGACCGTAATCAGCGGATGATTTTTCTTGATTCGGGACAGCAGTTCCCATCCGCTCATTTCCGGCATCTTGATGTCTGAAATCACGATATCCACCTCGGGATGATTTTCAATATATCCCAGGACTTCTCCGGACCGGGAAAGGGTTTCCAGCGGGATGTTCTTGACGGAGACGAAATATTTGCGGAGCATCGACAGCACGCCCGGATCATCGTCCACGCAGAGGATGGTGGGCCGGATATCCATGTTGAAATCCTTGTCGACCGGCAGATAGACGGTGAACCGCGTGCCGACCCCCGGCTTTGAGTGAACGCCGATCCGCCCGAAATGCTCTTTGATGAGCCCGTAGGAAAGCGAAAGGCCAAGGCCCGTTCCGCCCGTATCCCGGCGGGTTGTAAAAAACGGTTCAAAAATCCGGTCCATGATTGCCGGCTTCATGCCGTCGCCGTTGTCTTCCACTTCAATCAGGACCGACTGGAGGCGGTGAATGTAGCGGGTGGTGATCGTGATGCTGCCGGTTTCCTTGACGGGTATGGCATTTGCGGCATTCAGCAGCAGATTGGCCGCCACCTGCTCCAGTTTCATGAGATGCCCCTGAATCCGGGGCAGATCGGGCGCGAGTTCAATCTTGATCTGTGCGGCCGCTTTGCGGATCTGGCCGCCGACGATCACCAGGGTTTTTTCAATGACTTCGTTGACGGGAACCGGACGGGTAAGCGCGCTCTGGTCCATGCGGGCGAAATCCTTCAGGCTGGAAACCACCTTTGTGATGCGGTCGGAGCCGATGCGGATGGACTGAATCATTTCCTCCATATCCTGGCAAAGCTCCGGAATGCGGAGTCCGGCGGTCCGCCACTGCGGATGGGCGTCTGAAAACTCGGTGACGATGGGTTTCAGAAAAAGCCAGGTTTCCTCCAGAAGGGGCAGGTTATAGGTGATGAAACTGTTGGGATTGTTGATTTCATGGGCCACTCCGGCCACCACCTCGCCGAGGGAGGCCAGCTTGTCGGCCTGAATCACCTGCTGAAGGCGATATTCGGATTCCAGAAGTAGCTGTTTTTCCTGGGTAATGTCCTGAAGAGAGCCGATGATGTGACGGGTGCCGTGGACATTGTCCAGAAGCTTGCGCCGTTCCCTGAACCATTTGTAGGACCCGTCGGCGATGCAGAACCGGTATTCGAGCGGGCTGTTGACGGCGTTGACGGATTGGGACAGATTTTTCAGATATCCGGGCAGATCTTCCGGATGAATGCGGGCTTTCCAGAAGTCGGGGCTCCCGGCAACCGTTTCCGGCATAAATCCGGCAATGGTCTGGATCGCCGGATTGATAAACAGGATCCGGAACGGGTCCCCGGCATCGCAGACAAAGGGGATGATCGGCAGCGATTCCAGCAGCAGGGAAAGCTGCTCCCTGAAAAGCAGCGGCTCGCTGGCCGGTATCGGCTTGAGGCGTTCGGTTTTGCTTGACGGCGTCATGGCGTTGATTCGGTGAAGAAAATCATGAATATTCCCTTTTCTGCCGGGCTGTGGTTATCCATAGAGAAAAGCCGCCGCACTGTCAATAGCGCATTTTCCCGTAAATCCGTTTTCCGGCTTTCCGGTCATTTCCGGGGCCGGATGCGGGACCCGTCGCCGATGGCCTCATCGGGATGGGCGATCACCTGTTCGTTTTCCCGGATTCCGGAAAGGATCTGCGCCGTGAATCCGTTCCGCTGCCCGACTTCCACCCGGTGCCTGCGGGCCCTGCCGTTGTCAAGGACAAACACGGTCCAGTCCTTACCCGTTCGAAACAGCGCGCTGATAGGAACCTGGAGAACATCCGCCGCCTCCAGGACCACAAAAACGGCTTCCAGCCTGTATCCGTCCCCAAGTGCGCGCCAGGCGTCCGGCGGTGACTGGATATCGGCGATAACCAGCACCCGCTGCTCCTCAACGCCGAGACTGGAAATCTTCGTAAACCCGGCAGGCTCCACCACCCGAACGGCGCCCGAAAGCGGCGCGTCGCCGCCCCAGCGTTTGAACAGCACCGGGGTTCCTTTTCCAATCCTGACCGCATCCGGGGACAAGACTTCCACCCGCACTTCAAGATTTCCGGCATCGCCGACATCCATCAGCGGCTCTCCGGCGGTGACCGTTCCCGCGCTTTTCCGATAAATTTTGAAGATGGCGCCGGTGACGGGTGACGGGATATAAACCGTGTGATGCGATGCGGCGCTTTTTCCGGAAGCAAAGCTTTGCAGCGCCACCCGTGCCCGGTCAAGCTCGAAGCCGGCCGAAGTTGCCGCAGCTTCCGCGGCCTGCCGGACAGCCCGGGCTTTCTTGACCTCGGAAGCCGCCTGGTCGTATTGATCGCCGGCCACAAAATTGCCGGCATAAAGATTGGCGATTCTTTCCAGTTTTTTTTCAAGGTAGTCCATATCGGCCGCCGCCGCGCGTTCTTTTTCCCGCGCAGCTTTCAGCGCGGCCGTTGCCGCTGAAACAGTGGCCTCAGCTTCGGCGCGGCTGCGGGGATCCAGGGCCTGCGACCACACGGGCTCCAGCACGGCAACGGTCTGCCCCTTTTCCACCGGATCTCCCACTTTTGCGTCAATGCGCCGCATCACCCCGGAAGTCGGCGCGGATATGACAAAACGCTCCTTCAGGCGGGTTCTGCCCTCTTCTTCGATGGTGACCTGAAGCGGGCCTTTGAAAACAGTCACCAGATCGACATCCATGGCTCCGGGAATGAGGCCGTACCCCGTTGCAAGGACGACTGCAAGGACAATGATGCTGATTGACAAGGTTCTGCGTCCGGCGATTTCCATCCAATACTCCCTTGGCCCTTCTTTAGTCCCTGGTTTTCAGGACTTCGACAAGATCCAGATGATCCAGTTTGCGGCGCACGATCAGCCCCGATACCGCGGCCGAGGCCAGCACCACGGCCGCCGCGGCGGCGAACGTCTTGATTTCGACAATTACCGGCACCCGGAAAAGATCGGATGCCAGGGCCTGCGCGATATACGCGCAGAGCCAGTACCCGATGACAAACCCGTAAGGGATGGCGATCAGGGTCAGAATTCCCAGTTCCCCCAGGAGAATGTAAGAGATTTCCCCCCGCGTGTAGCCCAGCACCCTGAGGCTGGACAGCTCCCGGCTCCGCTCCGACAGCGCGATCCTGGCGCTGTTGTAGACCACGCCGAAAGCGATGAAACAGGCCATCAGTGTGGCGATATACGTGAAAAACAGCAGGGCCTTGGCCTGCACTTCGTGAAAATTGTGAATGTCGTTGATCCGAAGAACGGTTCCGGAAACACGCGGCATTTCGACAAAGCGCCGGTAGAGGCTCTCCCGGTACAGGGAATCCGTTACCAGATAGGCTCCGGATATGGCGCCGCCTTCTTGCATCAGCCGGTTGAGCGCCGCGATGTCCATATAGCCGGTTACGCCCAGATACTGCTTGACCAGGGCCGCAACCGGCACCTGGAGCGTTGCCTTGGACCCTTCAAGGATTTCAAGGGTCAATATGTCGCCGGTCCGGACGTCCAGAAGCTTTCCCAGATAATCCGTCAGAACGATCCCGAGCGGGGGCGGCGTCACGCGCCTGAGATCGGCATCCAGCAGTTGGTGCAGGCGGCTGTCCGGCTCGATGCCGCTGATGACCGTCTGGTAACTGTGGTGGCCGTGCCGGAATTTTGCCGGAACCGACCGGAAGGGCTCCGCGGTTTGAACGCCGGGCAGGGCTTTCAGCTCATAGATGGCCTTTCGGGAAGTCGGCTCGGTAAAAGCAACGGAAATGTCTTCCTTCCGGGATAGCACGAACTGGAGATTTACCATGTAGGCGACCGAATCCTTGAAAAAGCCGCTGGAGATCATCGTGGCGCAGGCAACGGCAATGCCCGTAATTGTGAGAAAGGCCCGGATCGGCTTTCGCTCGATATTTCGCAGAATAATCCGTGATGGCTGGGACAAATTGCGGCCCAGTCCCATTTTTTCAACCAGCGCGGGGCTGAACCTGGCGGGGGGCTCCGGCCGCATGGCCTCTGCGGGCGGCATTTTGGCGGCCCGCCGGAGCGAGTGCAGGGTTCCGGCCAGCGCGGATAAAACGGTGACCAGAACCGCGGCAAGGATCACCGCAGGATGCATGACAAAGATAAGGTCCGGGAACCGGTAGATTTCCATGTAAATGCCGCCCAGCAGTTTTCCGAACCAGATGCCGCCGGCGATGCCGGCGGCAAGGCCGATCGAAACAATTAAAAGGACAAGCCCGGCGTAATGCATGCCGACATCCCGATTGCTGTAGCCGAATGCCTTGAGGGCCGCGATCTGTTCGCGCTGGGTGTGGATGGTCCGGCTCATCACCACGTTCAGCAAAAAAGCCGCCACACAGATGAAGATCGTCGGAAATATCTGCGAGCTTCTCTGAAGCTGCCGGAATTCCTCGTTCAGCATCCGGTGGGAAAGCTGGTCCTTGCGGCCGTGGGCGCCGAATCCGCCATACGGCGCAACGATTCGGTCTAGTTCCGCAAGCACATCGTTTAGCGCGGCGCCCGGATACAGGCTCAGAACCACGTCGTTGAACGCGCCGTCCAGGTCGCAGGAAGTGCCCAGCGCCTTTCTGCCCATCCACAGGACCCCGTAGCGCTTGAAATCCGGGCTGATGGCATCCGGGCGCAGCAGAAAAACAAATTCCGGGGACAGGGCGATTCCTGAAATGGTCAGCTTCGTCCATTTCCCGTTCAGGATCGCGGCAAACCGATCCCCGGGGCCAAACCCGTGGGCATCGGCGAAATTTTCGTTGATCACGACTTCATGATCCCGGGCCGGGTCCGGCAGTCTGCCCTTTCGCAGATACAGCCGGTTCAGCAGCGGGCTGCCGGCATCGGGGATGGAGACGATTTTTGCGGTCACCGGTTCGCTGAAACCTGCGATATCCAGCTTGACGCGGACGGAAACCCGGGTTTCAAGCTGGTTGACGCCGGGGATGTTCTGAATCTTTTCCTTCAGGCTCTCCGGAGCCCGCTTCAGGTTGACGAAGACGTCCGCGAATCCGTAGTCCCGGTAAAATGTGCTGCGGGTCAGGTTCAGGGAATCCATGGTGCTGATGAACATGATAAAGGTCGCCACCCCGCTCATGACGACCAGCGTGATCGCAAACACCTGGCCTTTCATGCGCCGGACATCCCGAAACAGCTTCCGGTTCAGTACCTTCATGTGCTCACCACTTCAGCTCTGCCGGGGATTTTTTAATCGCCCGGGTTCTGACTTCCGAAATCCTGCCGCTGCTCAGGTGAATGACCCGGTCGGCCATGCCGGCAATGTCCGCATTGTGGGTGATGATTGCCGTTGTCGTGCCGAGCTCGCGATTGATCCGCTCAAGCGCCTCGAGAACCACGATGCCGGTTTTGGAATCCAGTGCGCCCGTGGGTTCGTCGCAGAGAAGGACCGCGGGATTTTTCGAGATCGCCCGGGCGATGGCCACCCGCTGCTGTTCTCCGCCGGACAGTTGCGACGGGAAATGATCCATCCGTGCGGTCAGTCCGACCATGGCAAGGGCATCTTCGGGTTTCATGGGGTTTTTTGCGATCTCCGTCACCACCGCCACATTTTCTCTTGCGGTAAGGCTGGGAATCAGATTGTAAAACTGAAAAACGAATCCCACGTGAAAGCGGCGGTAGGCCGTCAGTTCCTGTTCGCCGGCATGGGTCAGGTCTTTGCCAAGGTATGAAACAAATCCGCTGGTTGCCGTATCCAGTCCGCCGAGAATATTCAGCAAGGTCGATTTGCCGCTTCCGGACGGCCCCAGCAGCACGATAAGCTCCCCGGAAAACAGCTCCAGATTCGCCCCCCGCAGTGCATGAACTTCCACCTCTCCCATCTTGTATATTTTCGTCAGTTCCTGTACAAGAAAAACGACGTTTTGCGGGGTCCGTGCAGGTGTTTCCGTAACCGTCATGTCCCGGGCGCCTCCTGAGCATGAAAAAAGGTGGCATTTAAAATGATGGAATCGACAAAATCATAATCGTCCGACCGAGTGAAAGGGCAAACGCATCCCGCCATGAATAAGGCCGCGATACACCGCTGAACTGCATGCTTGATGCGGCAGTCAGGTTACCATGTCCGCAAGGCGGTGGCAACAGGCCATGGTATGAATCTATCCGCATGAATTTCGTTCAAGTTTCAAGGTGAAATTGCCGATAAAACATTCGATGGACAGATTGTCAAAACCGCGTCCCGGATCAAGGTTCCGGTCATGCGGTTGCCGGGATGTTTCCGTCATCGGCGGACAATTTAAATTGCCGGAACATTGACCATGGCTGATTAACCTCCTTGGGTGCCTGAAAGGACACGATGAAAACCATGGAAGCAAACGATTTGAAAATTATTTTCGGGCTGCTGGCCGCAGCCGTCTGTCTCATGGGCGCAAATCCTGGCCCGGCTTCGGGCGGCGCTGCTGCGAATACCTATGTCGGAAGTGAAAGCTGCCAGTCGTGTCATGAGAAGCAGTACGACAGTTTTATCGCAAATGCAGCCAAGGCCCGTTCTTTCGAACATGTCCAGATCATGAAAAAAGGCCTGACGGCGGCCGAATATCAGGGATGTCTGAAATGTCATACAACCGCCTTCGGTGAGCCCGGCGGTTTTACATCGGAGGAAGCAACCCCGGCGCTTAAAAATCCGGGGTGCGAGGTGTGTCACGGGCCGGGCGGCCTTCATGCCGATACCGGCGATCCCAAAGACATCAAACAGGCCACCATCGCCGATTGCCAGAAGTGCCACACGGCAGAACGGGTAAACGCCTTCAGATTCAAGCCGGTGCTTTACGGCGGCGCCCATTAGCAGCCGCGCATCAAGACGGAAGGGGAGGCATAGGGGACATCCATGAAATATAAAGACATTTTACGGCAGCGGTTGTGGGTCAAGGTGATGGGCGCCCTGGTTCCCATGCTGGTGCTTTGCATCGGAATTATCATCGGGATCAATTTATACAATCAGAACCGGCTGATTCAAAGCCAGACCCGGCAGGCCTGTGAAAGTCTGGCTGGCGTCATCGAAAGCAGCTCTTTTGATGCCTTGGCAGTCGGCAACAACAACGAGGTCCGGAAGCAGTTCAGCCGGTTGAAAGAACAGGCCGCGGGCATTGAAGTCTCCATTTTCGATTTTAACGGAGACATCACTTTTTCCTCGGAGCCGGCCATGGCACATCGGGGCATTCGTTCTCTCCTTGCCAACAGCCGGGCATCCGAGGCGGTCACGCAGATGCTCAAAGACGGCAAGGCGCCGTCCGGGTCTTTTGAAGAGGTGATCCGGCAAAAATCTTATTTGAGCCTGATCCAGCCGATTCTGAATGCGGAAAACTGCCGGCATTGTCATGGCGGCTCCAGAAAAGTCCTCGGCGGCATCCATATCCGCACATCAACCCAGGCCACTCTTTCCGAAGCGCTGCGGGCCCGGAATCAAGGAATCCTCGTGGGGTTTGCCGGACTGATGATCATGGCGCTGGCGATCTACGGGCTGTTTCATAAAATGGTCAATCAACCGGTTAAAACAATTCTGGACCTGGCCGGCAGGATGCGGCGGGGGGATTTCACCCAAGCAGCGCCGGTAAAGGCCACGGATGAAATCAGCCACCTTTGCGCCCGCATGAATCTTGTCAATGAAAGTCTGTGCGGCATGATCCGGGGGATATTTGACGCGTCTCAAAGCGTCGCATCGGCCGCTTCCCAGCAGGCGGCATCCATTGAAGAGACCAGCGCCTCGCTGGAGGAGCTTTCGGCGATGACCCGAATGAATACCGATAACGCCGTCATGGCGGAAAATCTGATGCACGACTCCTCGGCCAAGGTGCATCAGGTCAACAAGATCATGACGGAACTGAACGGTTCCATGGCAAGCATATCCGAGTCCAGCGCGGAAATTTCCAAGATCGCCAGTACCATTGAAGGCATCGCCTTTCAGACCAATTTGCTGGCGCTGAACGCCGCCGTCGAAGCTGCCAGGGCCGGAGAAGCCGGCGCCGGATTCGCCGTGGTCGCCGACGAGGTGCGAAGCCTTGCGATGCGAACGGCCGCAGAGGCCCGGAATACCTCGGAGCTCATCGGACTGGCCGCCGCCAACATCCATCATGGCAGCGCCCTGGCCGTCAGGACGGTCGAAGCTTTCAAGGGTCTTTTGGAGAGCGCCGACAAGGCATCCGCCCTGATGGGTGAAATATCGGGTT
Source organism: Desulfobacteraceae bacterium (assembly GCA_037442625.1). Classification (GTDB taxonomy): domain Bacteria; phylum Desulfobacterota; class Desulfobacteria; order Desulfobacterales; family Desulfatirhabdiaceae; genus RAAP-1. The sequence goes on along the minus strand of JBBIPX010000012.1, from coordinate 18,999 downwards.
CATCCAGAGAGCAGTCTTCGGGAATTTCGCAGATCAATGAGGCCGTGCGCGAGATGAACACCGCCATCCAGCAGAACGCCGCCACGGCGGATCAACTGACTGCCACCATCGGTGCGTTCAAATTCAAATGACGGCAGGCTTGCGAAAGCACGCGGTCATTTCCACGATAAAGGTATTTTGAGCCATGCCGGTAAACAATTTGTCCGAGACCGCTGCGATCCCCTTGCAGCAGACAGCCGTTCGGATTCCCGCGGATGCCGGATTTTTGCCGGTTGCCACGGCCTTTGTCGAATCGTCCTCCCTGGCGCTGGGCCTGAAAAAACCAGAAGCCCTCCGAATGACCCTGGCTACGGAAGAGCTTTTCCTGCACCTGTGCGGCGAGGTCTTGTCCTGCGATCACCGGATTCGAATCCGCTGCATCAACAAGGGATACTTCGTTCAGACCGATTTCGCGTTTCCCGGAACCGGTTTCAGCATGCAGTCCTTCAATCTGACGGCCGCGCCCGGGGCGCTGGACCCTTTTGATTTTGACGAAATGCGGCTGATTTTGGCATCCCGATCCGTGGACCGGCTCAAAATCCTTCGGGACGGGAACGAGATGCGGATCTCCCTGATCAAGGAAAAGAAATATCCCCGAGAGCCGAAACCGACGGCGCCTCTGGTCCCGTTTGGCGTCAATGAGACCGTGATCCGCCGCCCCTGCGCCGAGGAATTGAAATTTCTGGCCCGGTTGACCCTGGCATGTTACCCCGATACCAGCTTGCCGGCGTTTTTTCAATTTCCGGGGATGCTGATCGATATGGTGCAAAGCGGCCGGTACCATGCCGTTATTGCCGCGGGTCCGGCCGGCGAAATCGCCGGCGGCATGCTCTGGCATCTGCCAAGCGACCGGACCGTTGAAGCGCTCGGGCCATATGTCTTTTGCGATTCGGGCGCCGACCGCATCGCCCCCTCCCTGATTGAAGCCTGCGTCGGCGATGCGGGAAGAACATCCGCCGTTGCCATGATCTGTCATCCGCCCGTCGCCGGTCCCTGTCCGGAATATTTTGAATTTCTGGGCGAAATGGACCAGTTTCCGGCCGTCGGCCCTCCGGTCCGGAAACCTTCCTGGTTCCGGCTGATGCAGGAGGATATGGGCAGCGTGGCATGGGCGCCGGCGGAAATTGAATCCTATCTGCGAAAGGTTTACGGCAGGCTGTTTCTGCCCCGTGAAATCCGCAAGATCGCGGATGACGGCGAAATCCGTCCCGCGCATTCCGTGCTGTCGACCCGGATGGACCGCCCCGGATCGCGGGCCGATCTGGATATCCTGTGGCCGGGTGCGGACATTGCGGAGAATCTGTTGCGGCACATCGCGCTGTTTCAGAGCGAGGGCATCCGCAATGTGGTTTTCGAGATCGACCTGGGGTGCGCCTGGAAGTCGGCCGTTATTCCCTGTCTGCTCGGCGGCGGCTTTCAACCGGTCCAGATACTGCCCTATGCCGGCCAAGGGGATATCCTTTTGTTTCAGCTAGTACCGTGCACTCCATGAATTCGCCTGTTTCATTGCAGCATCTTGCTCCCGCGCATGTCCGGCGGTTTGAGGCCTATGTTCCCAGCAGGCCGGACGATGAACTGAAAAAAATGTACGGCGCTTCCCGTCTTTTCCGCCTCAACAACAATGAAAACCCGCTGGGGCCCTGCCCGTCGGCGGCCAGGGTGATCCGGGATTTCGCCCCTTGCCGGGCGTCGATCTATCCCAGCGGCGACTGCTGGCATCTGAGGCGAAAACTGGCCGAACGCCGCGGCATGGACCCGGACCAGTTTCTGTTCGGAAACGGCGCCAACGAGGCCATCGCATTTGTCATCAAGGCCTTCTGCCAGAAGGGGGATAACATCGTCACCGCGGACAAGACCTTTGCGGTGTACGAATGGGTGGCGGAATTTTCGGGAATCGAGGCCCGCCGGGTTCCGCTGAAGGATTACGGATTCGATGACGCGGAGATGCTGCGCGGAATCGATGAACATACGAAAATCGTGTTCGTCTGCAATCCCAACAACCCCACCGGAACCTACTGGGATGCCGCGAAACTGAGGGGGTTTTTAAATCGCGTCAACGGCAGGCAGATTGTCGTGGTGGACGAGGCTTACTGCGAATTTGTCGAAAAAGCGGATTTTCCGGACGGCATGGCGATGATTGCCGAGCATCCCAACCTGGTGGTGTTTCGCACATTTTCCAAGATGCATGCGCTGGCCGGGCTTCGGATCGGTTATCTTGCCGGGTCCCGCGAGGCCGTCGATATCATCCGCCGCACCTGCGTGGTCTATTCGGTCAATACGCTGGCTCAGGCTGCCGCCATGGCGGTTCTGGACGATTGCGAAGAGCATGTCCGGCGCTCCAGGGACCTGGTCCGGCGCCAGAAGCAGGTGCTTGCCGGATTTCTTGCCGGCCTGGGCCTGCCGTTTCTTGCGGGTGAAGGCAATTTTGTCATGATCCGGCTTCCTATGAGCGACAGCCTTGCCTATCGCAGGCTCATGATGCAGGGGGTCATGATCCGATCCATGACCGGCTTCCGGTTTCCGAACTGGATCCGGGTGACGATGGCCTTGCCGGATGCCATGGATGCGTTTATGGCGGGCCTTGAAAACATTCTTAAATAACTTTGGATTATCCGATGGAAACGGCGTTGACCCATTCCCGAAAATTGTATTCGGCCGAATTTGTATCCCTGATCTTTATCCTGTTTTTCGGCTTCTGCAATATGTCCGTGTTTTACGGCTTTTACAATTATCTGGAACATCTGGGCATCGGCGCTGATTGGCGGGGCATTGTCGTCGGACTGGAACCCATGACGGCTTTTTTTCTGCGTCCGGCAGTCGGTGTTTTCATTCATGCCGGCAACGCGATGGGGTTTCTCCGGCTTTCCATGATCCTGCTGGCCGTGATACTGTGCGCCTACACCGTGACGGTTTCGCTTCCGGGTCTGATCCTGCTCAGAATCTGCCATGGAGCCGCATTCGTCACACTGGTGTCGGCCGGTGTCGCCCTGCTGGTCCTCATTGCCA
>JBBIPX010000012.1:0-15944 GCA_037442625.1 Desulfobacteraceae bacterium | reverse complement strand
GGTTCATTGCATTCCGCGGGAGAAAAGCGCCCAGGGGTTCGGCGTCATGAGTCTGGCCAGTCTCATTCCCTATGCAGCGGCGCCGATGCTGACCGAAATCGCCCTTCGGCATTTCCGGAATGAGGCAATCATCTATGCAATGGTTTCCGTCCTGGCCATTCCCGGAATCCTTTTGATATATGCCGCGGGTCCCCGAATCCGGAACATGGTCGTCAACATGGATCCGGACTGTTTGAAACGCCCGGCGTTCGGGAAGTTGCGGCAAAATATCCGCCAGGTTCCGGTAATTTTGATCCTGGCCATGAACCTACTCGTTTTTTTCTCCTATGCCGCGGTTTTTTACTTTATCAAATCCTTTATGGTGGCAAGGGGCAGACAGGACGTGGGGCTATTCTTCGCGGTATCCATGGGGATCATGATCGTTGTCAGGGCGGGATTCGGACGGGTGATGGATTCCGGGAACAAAACCCGGATGCTCCGGGACCTTGCGTTTTTTCTGACGGCTTTTTATGTGTGCCTGCCCCGGGTCGATTCAACCCTTAAGGTGTTACTGGCGGCCGTATGCTACGGTCTGGCCATGGGGGGTATCCTCCCCCTGCTTAATGCCGTCATGTTCGAGTGCTCTTCCAGACCGTTTCAGGGTATCAACAGCAACCTCATGCTGTTCATGATGGATGCCGGATTTACCTTTTGTCCGCTGATTATGGGGACGATCCTGGCATCCGGCGGATCATTTGCGATGCTGTTTCTGCTCTGCGCCGGAACCACACTTGCCCTTGCGGGTCTTGCGGCCGGACTGAGCCGGTGGCGGTCTGCCCATGCCGTGCGGGAGGCGGAAGATGACAGATAATAAGACAAAAAAGTATCCGCAAGCCCGAATCGCCGTTAATGAAAGGAGCTGCAAAATTCATGGGTGACAACCATCCGCAACATACGGAACCTGCAAGGGAAAATTTTGAGGTGTCGCATTTCCGGCCCGAAGACGCCGAAGGGATTGTCAGTCTGTTCCGCTCCGTCTACGGAGAGCACTATCCCATACGGCTTTTTTACGATCCTCCGGCAATTGTTGCCGCAAACAAGGCCGGAAAATATTATTCCATCGTTGCCCGCACGGCCTCGGGCAGCATCATCGGCGCGATGCACCTGTTTCGGTCGGCCCCGTGCCCTTCGGTTTATGAAACCGGGGTCGGACTTGTCCGGAAGGAATACCGCAACACGGGCGCCAGTTCCCGGATGCTGGAATATCTTTATGAGCATTTCGTGCATCGGAAGAAAAACATTGAAGCGGTTTTCGGCGAGGCGGTCTGCAACCATGTTTTCATGCAAAAAGCCACGTTGCGTTCCAGGCATGTGGCGACTGCCATGGAAATCGCCCTGATGCCGGCTGCAGCGTACATTAAGGAGAAGAGCGCATCGGGCCGGGTGGCGGCCCTGGTCTGCTTCCGCTGCTACAAACCCGGGCCCCACCGGATCCACATCCCCGATCTTTATGATCCGGAGCTGCGCTGGATCTATTCCCGTATTGACGATTCACGGGAAATCGTGCCGTCGGAAGGTCAGGCGCCGAAAGGGCAGCTCTCTCGCATCGGCATGGAGATCTTCGATTTTGCACAGGTGGCACGGTTTGCGGTGCACGAGATCGGGGAGGATTTCGGCCGGGCCTTCAGCGGCATCGAGATGCAGGCCGTTGCCGGAAAGGCCGTGGTCCTCCAGGCCTGGCTCAATCTGAGCACTCCCTGGGTCGGCGCTGCTGTCCGGACGCTGAACGACATGGGCTATTTTTTTGGCGGCGCGCTGCCCCGCTGGTTCGACGGGGACGGATTTCTCATGCAAAAGCTCCTGTGTCCGCCTGATTTCGACGGGATAATGCTGGATTCTGCTGAGGCCGAACAAATTTTAAACATTATCCGAAAGGATTGGCAGCGGGTGAACGGCAAATTGGAAAAAGAGGTGAAAGGTTAAAAATGAAAGATGAAATTCCGGCTGTGGGATCTTCCTTTCCCCGCTTTGACGCCCGGTCCAAGGTCTGCGGCGCGGAAAAATACGCCGCGGACTGTTATGCGCCGGATATGCTGTGGGCCGGCGCCAAACGGGCCGGAATGGCGCATGGCCGGATTGTGTCGATTCACACGGCCGACGCCGAAGCCACGCCCGGCGTGCTGCGCGTACTGACCCGAAAGGATGTTCCCGGAACCAACCGCCAGGGAATCGTTCACAAGGATCAGCCGGTTCTGGCAGGTGAAAAAATCCGTCACTTCGGGGAGCCGGTGGCCCTGGTTCTGGCCGGGAGCCGTGAAGTCCTGAAGCTGGCCCTGTCCCGGATACGGCTCGATGCGGAACCCTTGCCCGGCGTGTTTGACCCGGAAGCTGCGCTCATGCCCGGCGCCCCAAAGGTCCATGCGGCCGGAAACACGCTGATGTCCGCCGTGATCCGGACAGGCGATGCGGCCGGGGCGTTTGCCGACTGCGATGTCATTCTGGAAGACTGCTTTGAAGTCCCGTTTCAGGCGCACGCCTTCCTTGAAACCGAAAACGGGCTGGCAAGGCGGCAGCCGGACGGATCCCTTCTCATGACGGTTTCAACCCAGGCGCCGTTTCGGGACCGGATGGAGATCGGCCATGCGCTGGGGATCGATTTTTCTTCCATCCAGATCATCAGCCCCTATCTGGGGGGCGGATTCGGGGGTAAGGACGGGGCCACGGTCCAGTGCCTGCTGGCGCTTGCCGCGATGAACGCCCAGGGCCGGTCCGTAAAAATGTGGTGGGACCGGGAAGAAAGCTTTGTCGCCGGATACAAGCGGCATGCGGCCAGGCTTTATTATAAACTGGGTGCGGCGGCTGACGGAACGCTGAAATGCCTGGAATGCCGACTCTATTACGATACCGGCGCCTATGCCCATCTTGGCGGGGAAGTCCTGGAGCTGGGCATGGAGCACGCCGGCGGGCCGTACCGCATTCCCCATGTTTTGATCCGGGGCTGGAGCGTTTATACCAACAATCCGATCGGCGGGGCCATGCGCGGTTTCGGCGTATCCCAGGCGGCATTCGCCATCGAACAGATGATGAACCGCCTGGCGGAAAAACTCGGGATGGACCCTTTGGACCTGAGGCTGAAAAACGCGCTGCGGCGCGGAGACCGGAACAGCTCGGGCGTTACCCTCGTGCATTCAACGGGAATCCGTGCCTGCCTGAAAACCGTAAAGGCGCATCCGTTATGGCTGAGCCGGGCGGACTGGAAGGCGCGGGCCGGCAGTTTCAAACGCCGGGGCGTTGGCGTTTGCGCCGTGTTCAATGCCATGGGATACGGCAGGGGCCTGCCGGATTCGGCCATCGCAAAGGTCGAGTTGACACAGGAAGGCAGGATCCGGGTCTTTTGCGGGGTATCGGACATGGGGCAGGGCAATGCCAGCGCCTTTGTCCAGATGGCAGGAGATATCCTGTGCCAGGATACCGGGCATCTGGAGCTGGTTCTGCCCGATACGAAAAGGACCCACCCCGGCGGGTCCGCATCTGCGGGCCGAACCACTTATACCTATGGCAACGCCCTGGTCCGGGCCTGCCGGCAATTGAAAGATAAGCTGATCCACCGGGCGGCGCTTGTTCTGTTTCTGGATGATCCCGCGGGCCTTGTGCTCCTGCCCGGCCGGATTCGCCATCTGCCTTCGGGCCGGGAAGTATCTTTTCCCGCCCTGGCCGCCATGCTGCCGGAAGCTGACCGCACGGCCATCGATCAGCATGTCATGACGGTGGCCCCGGACGGGAACCTGAAGGCGAGCGGTTTTATCCTGGGATTTCCCCATGTGCTCTTTTCCTATGCCGCGCATCTGGCCGGGATTGAAATCGATGCGCTGACGGGAGCAGTTTCAATCCGGTTTTATCTGGCTGTTACCGATGCCGGAAGGCTAATCAACCCGCAGGCAGTGGTTGCGCAGGTTCAGGGCGCGGTGGCTCAGGGGCTGGGATATGCAATGAATGAGGACGTGCGGCTTCTGGATGGCAGGATATTGAATCCCGCGTTTACCGACTATATCATTCCGACGGCGCTGGATGTTCCGGAAATCGCATCTCTGAGCGTCGAGACCGTGGAATCGACCGGCCCATTCGGCATGAAGGGCATGGGCGAGGTCTGCGTGAACGGACCGCTGCCCGCGGTGGCAGGCGCGGTTCTGGATGCCGCGGGGGTGTGGTGCAACCGATCTCCGGTCACGGCCGAGCGGGTTCTGGATGCGATGGGATTGAACAAGGTTGCAAGGAGAAAGCCATGAGCATCGTCTGTAAAATAAACGGCAAGGAGACGAAGATCGATGTGCCTTCGGATCGGCGGGTTGTGGACCTGCTGCGCGAGGATATGGGGCTGACCGGCGTCAAGGAAGGCTGCGGCGCCGGGGAGTGCGGGGCGTGCACGATTCTTGTGGACGGAGAGCCCCGGCTGTCCTGCCTGATGATGGCTGCCCAGCTTCAGGATACGGCCGTTACCACGATCGAGGGAATCGGGCAGTCCGAAGTGCTTCACCCGGTTCAGGAGGCTTTCGTGGAGAAGGGGGCCGTGCAATGCGGATACTGCACGCCCGGGATGGTGCTGTCAGCCGTTGGTCTCCTCAGCCGTCATCCGGAACCGGACCGGAGCCGGATCCGCCGGGCGCTCAGCGGCAATCTCTGCCGGTGCACCGGGTATGTGAAAATCGTGGACGCCGTGGAAGCCGCTGCAATGGCCATGTCAAAAGAGAGCAAGCCATGAGCCGGGTCCATCTTCCCCGCTCTCTCAATGATCTCTGGTCCCTGATGCGCGCTTTTCCGGATGCGGCGGTCTATGCGGGCGGCACCGATCTTCTGGTAAAAATGCGAAGCGACTCGATCCAGCCAAAAGACCTGATCTGTCTGGAAAGAATATCGTCGCTCAAGGGGGTTGCGGATCACGGGGACCGGATGATCATATCCGCCTGTACGACATTCAGCCGGCTCCTTGATGAAACCGCGATCGCGGAGCATCTTCCGGCGCTATCCATGGCTGTTTCGTCTCTGGGCTCCCCCTTGATCCGCAACATGGGAACCATCGGCGGCAACATCTGCACGGCATCACCGGCCGGAGACACCCTGGCGCCGCTCTACGCGCTGAATGCCCGGGTCGAATTGATGTCAGAGAGCGGGGTGAGGCGCCTTCCCGTCAGCCGGTTTATCCTGGGGCCCGGCCGGACCCTTCTTGAATCGGGTGAGATCCTGGCGGCGGTTCATGTTGAAAAGCCCCATCCGGATGCCATCCAGCATTTCGAGAAAGTGGGCCGCCGCAATGCCCTGGCCTGCGCCCTGGCAAGCCTTGCGGCCGTTCTGCGCCTGTCGGCCGAAGGGGTCGTTATGACCGCGTCCCTGGCATGGGGCAGCGTGGGGCCGACGGTTGTCACCTGTCCCGAGGCGGCGGACATGCTTGTCGGAAATCCCCTTTCCCTGGAACAATTGACCGAGGCTGCCCGCATCGTTCAAGAATCGGTTCGCCCCATTACGGATATCCGGGCAACTGCCGACTACCGCCGCGCGGTTGCCGGGAATCTGCTCCTCCGGCTTCCGGGTCGATAAAGCCGCCCATAAGCCGGCCGCCCTTTTCCCGCTCGAACTTCAGCACATTTCCGTAAAATGTGCATATGATTAATCACATGGTTATCCTGCTGCATCAACATCTGATTTGATAAAATAGCTAAAAATATCATTAGGTTGTTAAATTTAAATGGACCGTGGCCCAAACGGCCGACTGTCAACCCGAAGGCCTGTTTTAGCAGTATTCGAACAAAATCCCCGATTCAAATCGATATCAAAAACACCCCGGTCAAAATTGATGCTTTCATCTGATATTGCCGGTTTCAGCGCAACCTAAAGAAATATCAAGCAATTATTAGGCTTCCAGCGATAATGCCGGCCATTTTGTATCCTGAAATGCATTTTGATGGCATGTGATTTGCTTTGATGTGAGTTGCTATGATGAATGCCGTCGATGACCATAACCAGATAGATGTCAACAAATCAAGCAACCGTGTTATTTCATGGAAGTCGAAGCGTCATTTTGATTAACGTCGCGGAGCATTCCCGCGCGAAACGACAAAAGGAGAAAAATGAGAGGGAAAACACCCTATTCCAAATTGTTTTTTAATATTCGCATCCTGGACGTCTCCGGCCATTGTGAATTTATTAAAAACAACAGAAAGGAGTTATAATTTATGCAGACCGAAACAGGTGTGTTACATGGATCAACCATCAAATGGACGGGATGGTTTGCAATCATCCTCTTAATAACGGCGTGTGGATTTTTCGTTTCCGCGGCAATGGCGGAGGAATCCGATTCAAGGGCCACCCTGAATGGAATTAGCGTCAGCGGGCCTGCGACCGTAAAAGAAAACAGCAGCGCCGACTATGTCGCCACCGCCAATTACAGCGACGGCACCAAGAGAATCGTAACCGGGAGCGCCACATGGTCGGAAAGCTCAAGGTACGCCACTATCAACAGCCGCGGGCATCTGGTCACCTCCTCGGTTTCGTCGAACCAGACCCTGCGTGTCAGCGCCGCATATAACGGCAAATCCGCCAGCATGACTGTCACCATCCAAAATGAAACAGCCTCGTCATCGACCTATACCATCACGGCAACCGCCGGTTCCAATGGCGGCATCAGCCCGTCCGGGACCGTCGCCGTCGCACAAGGCGCCAGCCAGGCGTTTACCATCACGGCGAATTCCGGCTATAAGGTTCAGGGGGTTACGGTCGATGGGGTATCGGTAGGCGCGGTAACGACATATACCTTCACCAATGTCTCGGCAGCGCACGCCATTTCGGCAAATTTTACCGCCGGCTCCCCATCGGCCTACACCATCACGGCAACCGCCGGGGTCAATGGCGGCATCAGCCCGTCCGGCGGGGTTTCGGTATCTCAAGGCGCCAGCCAGACGTTTACCATGACGGCGAATTCCGGCTATAAGGTACAGGGAGTTACGGTCGATGGCGTATCGGTAGGCGCGGTGAGCACCTACACCTTCACAAACGTCACGGCCGCACACGCCATTTCGGTGTCTTTTGCCGCTAATACCACTTCCACGCCGCTCTCTGGAACTTTCCAGACATTTGCCGTCAACGATCTCGGCATGCACTGCTACGACCCGGATTTTTCCGTGTTCAGCATTCTTCCGGTTTACAATATTGTCCATGCCCAGGTCATTCAGCAGGGGACCATTCCGAAGATCATGGATTCAACCGTTGATGTCAAATACAATGCAAGGGCGGATGCATCCGGATCGATCAACACCACAAGCGCCGGAAAAACGAATTTCTGGACCTACGTCGCCGCTCTGTTCGGCACCAATCCTCCGGTCGACGAAGGATTGATGGGGGCAAAAATGCCCGGCTCGGCAAATCAGCTCCAGCCATTTACATGGGAAGCCGGGACAACGCAGTGGTTCGGGGCTGAAGGCATTCCGATCACATCGTTTGACGACAAGGGAAAAATCAACTCCTACCCCTTGATGAATGTTCAGGCGATGGATCCGGCAAACGGCGCAGTTCTTTCTTCTATCCCCGCCGTGGTTCCCATATCCAACGAAATGGCCTGCAATGTCTGTCACAATACGGGAAATGTGGCCACCCCGTCGATCACGGGCGTAAGCTGGAGCCAGAATGCCAATCCCGCGATTCAGTTCCGGGAAAATATCCTGCTGCTCCATGATTACAGAAACAAAACAAATCTGTCCGGCAGCCAGCCGGTTCTTTGCGCATCCTGCCATTATTCTCCCGCGCTGGATCTGGCGAAAACCGGGCCGTCGCCGACTCAGGCGCTGCATAAGACCATGTCGGCGGCCACCCACGGGTATCATGCCTCGCGGATAACGACCACTCCTCCCAGCGGGATCACCTGTTATTATTGTCATCCTGGCGAGACGACAAAATGCAACAGGGGCGCCATGGCGACGGCAGGCCTGGTCTGTACGGACTGTCACGGCAGCATGACGGCGGTGGGGCAGGCAACCCGCAAGCCCTGGACCGACCTGCCCAAGTGCCAGTCCTGTCATACGGGAGACGCCGTCAGTCATCTTGGAACCCAGGTCATCGCCCGCACGGCCTATACCGGCGGCGCGGATACGGCCACCCCTGTTGTTGCCACCAACAAGATATTTGCGGAGCAGGACAACACACTGTATCGGAACAGCGTGGGGCATAACGGCGTGGCCTGTGAAACCTGCCACGGCAGCACGCATGCGGAATGGCCGACTTCACAGGCCAATGACAACCTGACCGCAACGGCGATTCAGGGTCATGACGGCAAGATCACCGAGTGTACGGTCTGTCACGGAACCGGACAAGCCCTGACCACAAACGGCGGACCTCACGGTCTTCATAATATCAACAGCAGCACCTGGGTCAGCGGACATCACAGTCATGCATCCGCGGCAGCCTGCGGAACCTGTCATGGAAGCACGGGAGCCGGCACTGTGCTGTCAAAGGCCGCCGCGACCCGGACATTATCCGGACACACCATTGCCAAGGGCACGCAGGTCAGTTGCACTATCTGCCATGGAAATCCGCTTTAGCGGTTGGATGCCAAAAGGAATGAACGGCCCTCAGATGTCTCGGGGGGTAAAGACAGGCAGCGCCTTCGGGGGCGTTTGTTATCCATCCGGGAGAGCAATTGAAACCTTAGTCAACACAGCAGACTCCGGAGCTTTGCAGCCGTCTCCGGAGTCTGCTGCCCGCCCATTTTCATTATATCAAAACAACCGGAGCCAATTGCAAAAGTCCGTCACAGTCATTCCGGCGAAATCCGGAATCCGGTTGTTCCAACCGGTTCCGGGCACATGCTTTCGCCGGTGTGACGGTTTTGGCAAGTTTGCAATGGTGTTACTGAATTTCTGAAAGTTGGCGGCTTAAGCCAATCGGATACCTGTCCGGGTAATCCAGGGACTTGTAGCCGTCATCCAGTACTGAGAATCCGGTTTGAATTTTATTGCGTATTTCCGAAAGAGTCGGGGGCGTCCGGGTGCAACGGCCGTTCTCCATGACTTTGATTAAAAGCGGCATTGCATCATCAATGGTCTCGTTTCGGACGCCCAGGATATCTTCGGCAAACCTGCCGGACGGATCCGTTCTTCGGAAAACCTGCTTTTCGCCGGCAAGGGTGATTTTTCCCGGGCTGGTTTTTTTAACGTCCCGGCCGTTATATCGCACCAGCTTGTAAACCATGTCCAGATAAGGTGTATCGGCGGCCACCCCGAGTTTGGTACCCACGCCGAAAGCATCGATGGCCGCCCCGTCCGTTAACGCCTTTTCAATTTCGAACTCGTCAAACCCGCTGGTGGCAATAACCTGAACCTGGCGCAGCCCGGCTTCATCCAGAATCCGCCGGACCTTTTTGCTGATTTCCACCATTTCTCCGCTGTCGATTCGAACGCCTTTCAGCAGATGGCCTTTTCTTGCCATGTCCAGTGCGACCTTGACCGCGCTGTGCGCACCCGCGATCACGTCATGGGTGTCGATCAGAAAAACACTGTTATCCGGAAAGGACCCGGCGTAGGACCGGAATGCTTCGATATCGTTTCCAAGCGCCAGGATAAAGGAATGCGCCATGGTGCCGGACACCGGTATGCCGTATTTCTTGCCGGCAAGCACGTTGCTGGTTCCGGTAAACCCGGAGATGTAGGCGCTTCTGGCCACCCGCATCCCCGCATCCAGGCCCTGGGTGCGGCGTAATGAAAAATCGGCAAGCGGCCTGCCTTTTGCCGCATGTACGCAGCGCAGGGCTTTTGTGGCGATGTTGGTTTGAAACCCCAGGGTATTGATCAGAAAAGTTTCCGCAATCTGCGCCTCGGCAATGGGGGCGGTGACTTCCATCAGCGGTTCATCGGCAAAGCAGATCGTTCCTTCCGGCATGGCCCGGACCTCGCCGGTAAAACGAAAGCCCCGGAGCGACTGGATAAACGCTTTGGAAAATAGGTTCAGGCTTTGAAGATAATTCAGATCCGACCGTGAGAAACGCATTTTTTCAAGGCCGTAAAGGGCATCCTCAAGACCGGCTGTGACGAAGTATCCCCGATTAAACCCTTCGACCCCCCTGATATAAAGGGAAAAAGTGGCCATTGCGGACTCATGGCTTTCCCCGTAGGCAAGCATCATGGTCAGCTCATACAGGTCGGTGAACAGGGGGCTGAATATTTCATCTCGATTCATGGAATTTGGAAATTTCAGGTGATTGGCGGTCATTCGGAGAATCTGCGAAATACTGTTTTTAATCCGGTAGAACCGTTTGTACGCGGCCGATCAGACCGCTGTCCAGCCGGACCTTGATTCCGCGGGAGTGAAAGGCGGCGGATGTCAGGATATCCTTGACGAATCCGGCAGTGCGTTTACCGGTTCGCTGATCCGCCTTCAATATGATTTCAACATGCGCTCCGGGACGAATTTCTTTTCTGTGTTGACCATTCATGCTGCGATCCCCTTATGGGTCAAATTGGATGAAGCACTATAGCGCATGGAGCGGGCAAAAGCGACAGAAATCAAGGCCGGTCGATTTTGTTTCGGCATGTTTCCCGGATGCATCATCGTTGCAGCTTTTCCGGCCTGCATCAGATCGTCAGGGACGAAAAATTCCCCGATGACAGCCCCTAAAAACGTCCCCGGCAGGATGCCCGGAAGTCCGAAGAATATGCCGATAACGGCTCCGAGAGCAGCGCCCATGGCGGCACGCCTGCTTGCACCGACAGCAGCCGCCACGATGCCAAATGTAAATAAGCTCACAAACCGGGCTGAACGGTTCTTTCGCAGGTCACCCCTCCGGTGCGCCTGTATCCATCTTGTAATCACCGACGGTCAGCAGTCGCCACTGACCCTGTCCCATCAGCTCCAGCACCTGGTCGTGATAATCCAGGATGCTGCTTCTGTGGCCGACACTGATATAATGAATATCCAGCTCCTGCAGTTTCCGGTAGAGCAGCGCCTCGTTTTCCCTGTCCAGTGCGCTGGTGGCTTCGTCCAGAACGGCAAATCCGGGGCGGTTGATGATAAGGCGGGCAAAGGCCAGCCGCTGCTGCTCGCCCAAAGACAAAACATCCGCCCAGGCAAGCTCGGCTTCAAACCCGCCGGATCTCTCCGGCAGATCCGCCAGGTTGACGCACTGCAGCACCCGCCGGAGTTCATCTTCCGGAATCATTTGCGCCATCCGCGGATAAATCAGTTGGTCCCGCAGTGAACCCAGCAGCATGTATGGCCTTTGGGGCAGAAAATATATTTCCCGCAGGGCGGGGCGAAGGATTGTACCTGTGCCTTGCGTCCATAACCCGGCAATGGCCCGAAGGAGCGAGCTTTTTCCGATCCCGCTCTGGCCGACGACGACAAGATTGTCCCCGCGGCCCAAATCCAGGGAAAGACCGCTGAACAGGGTCCGGTTCCTGTTGGGGGTCAGGAGGGTGACATTGTCAAGGGCGAACCCGTCGGCCTTGTCGGTCATGATTCCGGGGAGCTGCGCCGGCGCCGGCGTGATGGCGGCGTCAAAGGTTGACAGACGATCGACCCCCGCGGCAAAATTCGTCAACTGCTCCATTTGGGAAACAATCAGCGAAAGCGCCGCATAAATCTGGGCGAAGGCGAAATTGGCCTGAACCATATCGCCATACTCGATCTTTCCGCTGAAATATTGCGGGAACAACACCAGATACGGCAAGACAACCGGCAGGTAACTGTAGGCTGTTGTAAACAGGGACAGATTCCGCTGCCAGCCGATAAGCAGGTTGAAATTGGCGAGCACTTTCTTGAATCGATCACCGATCTGCGCGATTTCCGGTTTTTCTCCCTGATAAAAGGCGATCGATTCCGCGTTGTCCCTGACGTGAATCAGGGAATACCGAAAGTCCGCCTCGTAGCGCAATTGATTGAAGTTCAGGCCCACAAGGCGCCTTCCGATCAGAATGGTAAGCAGTGTCCCCACCAGTGAGTAGCCGAGTACGACGCCAACGAGAAGCCGCGACTTGGACCAGAGAATGCCGGTAAAGGAAAGCAGATCCATCACCGAACCCAGGAGGATCAGCAAAAAGCCAAGGGAGGTCCGGGTAAAGGACCGGATATCCTCCATGATCCGCTGGTCCGGGTTGTCAATCAGCGACAGCGTCTCAATTTCGTAATAACTGCGGTTGTTGAAATACTTGCCCAGAAATTCGCCGGTCAGCCACTGCCGCCAGCGCATTCCCAGATAACTCTGCACGTATCCGTAGAAAGCAACAATCGGGATGCCGATCATGAAGCCGCAGAAATAGACAACGACAAAGAGATAGGCCATATCCTGATTTTTTTGCACCAGGGCGTTGGTGAAATAATTGGCGATATAACTGAAGGCGACATTGATTCCCGTTACGGACAGAGACAGGATAAGGACTGTGGCAAGCAGCGCCCAGCCCTGTCTGCGGCTTCGGATATGGCGGCCGAACAGCATGAAAATTCCTGCCGGAACAATCAACAGTCCCGCGATAACGAGCCAGGCCCTGGAATTGAATATTTCAACAATGAGTGAAAGCAGGCCGGAAGCGATCTTAGCGGTAATCGCCGGTGCCAGGTGGTTTCCGGCAACCACCATCCCGGCAACGAGAAGAAAGAGTACGCCGAAAAGAAAGGCCAGCAGCATGACCAGAAGCAAAAGCATGGCCCAGCCCCCGCCGCGGATGTCCGGAAAAAAATAAGGCTGGGCAATCGTTACAAAACGTTTCCACAAAGAACGTTTGATCTGTTTCATGTCTGTCAGAAGCCTCCCTTGGGACGGTGTAGATGGGCAAGCGCCAGTTGATCCGGACACCTTTGCCGTTTTTCAGGGCGAATTTTCACGATTCCGATCGGCCGCACCGGCGGAAACGATAGCGCCTGCAGCCGCAACGGGGGATGCCGTAATCTTTCGGATGAGCTGTGCGGGGACATTGGAAAAACCACTGATGATGGCCATGACCACCGTGGCCGCATACGGAATCGACTGGATCAGAAGCACCATGAGCCACATAAAGACATCCGGGGTATCCGAACCCTGACGCACCGTTACGGTGAAGATGGAAAGCCAGAGGGACAGGGTGAGCAAGCCTTCTTCGCGGGCCGATAGCAGCGCGTGAAACAAGGCATGGGCGCGAGCCCGTTTCGGGGTTCGGAAAAATGGGATGGTCTTTGTGAAAATCCCCAGCAGGACGGCTTTGGATATGGTGTGCGACAGCGACAGCCCGGCCAGGGCCGAAGCAAAGGTCTGGGCAATGTTCGCACCGACCCTGCTGCGGTAAAGATAAATCATCTTCGCCACTTTGAAGACGAATAGCGACATCGGCATCACCGACAGGATCACCAGGGGCGGATCGAATTTAAGCGGCAGCAGGCACATCAGCAGGGACCAGAGCAGTGCGGAAATCGTAAACAGAAGATTGACGCTGTCCGCGATCCAGGGCAGCCAGCCGGCGATGAAATGGTAACGCTGGCCGTAGGTCAGATTGGACCTGCCGGGCAGAAGCAGCCTTGCGGCATGGTGCCTGAGAATCTGCATGGCGCCGTAAGCCCAGCGGAAGCGCTGCTTTTTAAAGTCGATGAAGGTATCGGGCATGACCCCCCGGCCATAACTGGCTGCGGTGTAGGCGGCTTCATACCCTTTCTCAAAGATCTTAAGGCCGAGCTCGGCATCTTCGGTGATGCACCATTCGGCCCAGCCGTCCACTTCCACGAGCGCTGATTTCCGCACCATGGTCATGGTGCCATGCTGAATGATGGCGTTGCGTTCGTTGCGGGTAACCATTCCGATATAAAAAAAGCCCCTGTACTCGGCGTAGCACATGGCTTTGAACATGTTCTCGCCGTCGTCGCGGTAATCCTGAGGCGCCTGGACAATGGCAACCGACGGGTTGATGAACTGGCTTGCAAGGTCCCGCAGCCAGTTGGGTTCAACAATGTAGTCGCTGTCGATGACCGCAACCACGACAGCTTCCGGCGCGGTTCTGGCAAGGGCGTAATTCAGGGCGCCGGCTTTAAAGCCAGCCAGGGGATTCACATGAAAAAAGCGAAAGCGTCTTCCCAATCGGTCGCAGTGGGCCGCGATCGGCTGCCAGATCAAGGGATCCTGTGTGTTGTTGTCGATGACCAGAACCTCATAATCCGGGTAATCCAGCATCGCCAGTGCATTCAGGGTTTCCATCAGCATTTCGGGCGGTTCATTGTAGGCCGGAACATGTACCGAAACCACGGGAAGTTCTTCATCGGGCGCAGAGACCGGTGTAAATGGTCTTCGTCTGGTAGCCCATGAGGCCTCGGCCCATTCGTGGGCTTCCGTGAGAAGGACAACCACAACGCCGATCATGCCGATAACCATCAGCAGACCGATCAGGCCCGTGGTAATCGTAATGTACTGCCGGGTGTAGCTGTAAACGATCCATACGCCGGCAGTGGCGGCTGAGAAAGCAATGAGACCCAGAAAGCTGCGGCCGCGATTGCGAAGCGTCCGGCTGTCGATCAGAAGCAGCGCAAAGGTGATAACCGCAATCACCACGGATACGGCGGCCAGGGTGCGCCATTCGGGGATTTCTACTATGGGCGATGTCAACGGAAATTTGGGTTTGCGATTTACATCAAAGACGCCCCAATAAGCGCCGACCGCCCCCTCGGTGACGGACTTCCACGGCTGATCAAAGGCTTCCATCACATAATAGATGTATTTTTCCTTTTCAGCCCGTGCGATGAAACGGCGCAGAAACGCGGCCTGGTTGGCTGTTGACGCGACGGCCGCCTTACGGGTTCTGCCGTTGCTGGGCCAGCCGACCTCGGTGATGACGACCGGTTTGTTCGGGAATGTATCTTTCAGCAGGTTGATATGATCTACGATATAATCCACGGCCCGTTCCATCTGAATGCCTTCCCAGTAAGGCAGCATGTGCGTGGCGATGTAGTCCGCGTGCTCGGCCAGTTCCGGATGCTTGATCCAGACATGCCAGGGCTCGGCCGTACTGACCGGCACCGTGCTGCCGGCTTCGCGAAGGCCCGCCCGCACCCGGTCGACATAATCGCATAGCTGCTGGCTGGTGACTTCTTCACGGAGCAGGGATTCATTGCCGACCACAACCCGCACCACATTACGCCAGTTTTCGCAGGTCAACTGTATCACGGCGGCGATCTCAGCCTCGTTTCGCTCGAGATCGGCGCCGATCCATGCCCCCAGGGCGACATTCAGCTTATGCTTGCGGGCCATGGCGGGAATCTTGGAAAGAACGCCCTGCACGGTGTAAGTACGGATAGCGTTGGTCTTATCTGCCAGGAGGGTCAGATCGGAATCGATTTCAGACTCGGAAGGCATGATGCCTTCGGTTGCGCTTTGTCCCTGACGGAATGGAGAAAATGAAAATCCCTGGATGCGGGAAGGCCAGGGCGGTTCCTGCTCGGGCCGGTTCAGAAGCGCCCAAAAGCTGATGCAGATGACTGCAATGGCGGTACAGATCAGAAAATTGACTCTTGACATGGGATGATCCTGCAATCACGCCGACAAATGCAACCCGCGCCGTCCGTCCGGATTGCATTTGTCGGGATGTCCTGCAAACCGGTGTTCCGCATTTTTTATTGTATCGAAAAAACCGGTTGCCGAATAAAAAGAAATGCACGCCGATCAAGACGATCAGCCGCCGGATAACAATGAATCAAGACCCGAGAACTGTCAAGTCGGATATGCAAGAAAGCGATATTTTAAACAACTGCGTGCAGGATATTGCAATATAAAACTTCGGAAATGTGATTTTGATGCCATCGGCGGCTGTATTGATTCGGAAGATTTTATGATATGGCCGAGGGACTGAAAAAATATTTTTTTGTTGATTTCTGTTTATGGGGGTGTTAGAAGAGGCAGATGTAATAAAAAATGAAGAAAAAGCCAGCGTAGCTCAGTTGGTAGAGCTACTGATTTGTAATCAGTGGGTCGGGGG
>JBBIPX010000011.1:40614-47047 GCA_037442625.1 Desulfobacteraceae bacterium | reverse complement strand
ACTTCTCGATCTTGAACGATCCGTACTTTGGCAACTCATCGAAAGAAAGTCCGGAATGATGCTGCTGTCACATACCCACCAGCCTCCGGAGAGCCGACTTCCGGACAGCCCCTTCGATGCCGGCGGCAATTTTCCATGGCTTATAAGACGGATGTTGCAAAGGGAAATTGTTGCGTTTACGTCTCTGAACGACCTCCCGCCGGAAGCCGACAGCGACCGGGAATTGCTGAAAACGTTGGGGGTCAAGGCGGCCATCGTGCTGCCGCTGTCGGTCGGCGGTGAGATTATCGGTGCGTTGTCCTTCGGCCGCCTGCGGGAGGAGTCGACCTGGCGGGAAAATGTTGTCAAGCGGCTTCAGCTTGTCGCGCAAATATTCGCCAATGTTCTGGCCCGCAAGCAGACCGAGGACGAGCTGATATCCAGCCTGCGGTTCGAGACGCTGCTTGCCGAAATTTCCGCCCGCTTTGTCAATCTGCCCGCCGGCCGGATTGACGCCGAAATAGAAGATGCCCAGAAGCTTATCTGCCAATGCCTCGGGCTTGATATGGCTACATTGTGGCAGTGGACGGATGACACACCGCGTTTCTTAATCCTGACGCATGTTCATACACCGCCGGAAGGCCCGTTTCGTCCGGAACGGATTGACGCACAGGAGGCTTTCCCCTGGGTTTTACAGAAATTGATGATCGGTGAAACCCTTGCTCACAACACGGAAAAACTGCCGCCTGAAGCCGCTCGGGACCAGGAAACCCTCCGTTTGTACGGAATTAAATCATCCTTGGTTGTCCCCCTGTCGGTGGGGGGAGGGCCGCTGATCGGTGCGCTGTCTTTTGACAGCTTGCGGCAGGAACGATTCTGGCCGGAACCGATTGTAAGAGAGATTCATATGGTATCGCAGATATTCGCCAATGCGCTCGCTCGAAAGTTCGGGGAGCTCGAATTGCGTGAAAGCGAAGCACGTCTGCAAGTGCAGCTTGCGGAGATCGAAAGCCTCAAGCAGAAACTTGAAAAGGAAAACATCTACCTGCGCGAGGAAATCGAGCTTCAGAGCGTTCATGAAGAAATTGTCGGTCGCAGTCCGGCGATGAAGCGGATCCTTATTCTGGCGGAACAAGTGGCCCGAACGGATGCCACGGTCCTGATAGAGGGGGAAACGGGCACCGGCAAGGAGCTTCTGGCACGTGCCGTGCATCAACTGAGCGCCCGCAAGGATCGGCCCCTGGTGACGGTCAACTGCGCGTCACTGCCGCCCACACTGATCGAGAGTGAGCTGTTCGGTCGTGAAATGGGCGCCTATACCGGCGCCATGACCCGGATGACGGGCCGTTTCGAAACGGCTGACAAGGCCACGCTGTTTTTGGACGAAATCGGCGAACTGCCGTTGGATGTACAGCCAAAGCTGTTGCGGGTGCTTGAAGAGGGAAGTTTCGAACGCTTGGGCTCCACCCGAACGCAGCAGGTGGATGTGCGCATCATCGCAGCCACCAACAAGGATCTGGCCAGGCAGGTCGATGCCGGCAGCTTCAGAAAGGACCTTTATTTCCGGCTGCATGTTTTCCCCATTCACCTGCCGCCCTTGCGGGAACGCCCCGAAGACATCCCCCCGCTCGTCTGGACTTTTGTCAAACAATTTGAAAAAAAGATGGGCAGACGCATCGATCACATCACACTCAACTGCATGGATGATCTGCGGCGTTATTTGTGGCCGGGCAATATCCGGGAGCTGAGAAATGTGATCGAGCGCGCCATGATTGTGTGCAGCGGCAGAACCTTGGACATCCACCCTCCCGACGGGAATTTTGCGGTAGAATCCGCGGATTTCAACCTGGAGGATGCCGAACGCAGACATATTTTAGAGGTTCTGCGGCAAACCGGCTGGCGCCTTTCAGGACAGGGCGGCGCCGCCGTTATTTTGGGAATCAAACGTACCACGCTGCAATCCAAAATGAAGAAACTGGGCATCCGGCGTTCTGCGCAATAATGCCGATATAATGGCATATTGCCTTTATATCGGCAGCTATCCCCCGCTCAGTCCCTGATTCAAACTCACCTATATTTTTATATTATCAATTAATATCAGAATTTTAATCAAATAAATTTCCAGAATGCTGTCTTGGGAACAGTTTTTGCTGTACATTATCTCAAGTCTCAGGTCCGCATCTGCATTTTGCCGCCTTGATTTACCGCAGGCGTTTCCCTTGACCGCACTCAACCGGTCGGCAACCTGGTTTGTATTTAAATTACATTATTTTCATAATCCGGGATAATCCGGAAAGGGAGGTCGGCGCATGAACCGGCGAAAGAGTGACCGGATGAAAATGGGCAGGATCCGTTCCACCATCAGGATGATGATCCCATTACACAAGCAAAGCGAAGCGCTCGATGTTCTGGGATCGGTCAGTGCTCAGGTCCGGTTCGATCCGGGTTGCATCAGCTCCAGGCTCTACCGTGGCGCGGATGAGGCGCGCGCCATCATGGTCGAGGAGCTCTGGACGAGCTATGAGGAGGTGGTGCGCCATTTGCAGTCGGATAAATACCGCCGGGTGCTTCTTGTGGTCGAGATGGCGGAAGAGCCTCCGGAGTTCCGATTCGACGAAATCACTCGTACGAGCGGGATAGAGACCATCGAGAATGCCTTAAAGTGAATAAAATCATTATGGTGCATAATGCTGTATATAATGCAGGCAATATCCCGACAATGCCGGGGAACTGACGGATGTGCTTTCACAGGCCCAAAGATATCAGTCTATGGGATATGGAGGAAATATCCATGAATAAACCAATGAGCACAAAAGGAGAAAAAAGTCATGAAAGAAATAAAATATACCATCAATCGTTTTTATCTTCTTGCGATGGCCTCCATGATTCCGACCCTGTTTTTCGCCAGTGTCGCGAGCACGCAGGATTATCCCATCATGGATCGGATTGCGGCCAAAATTATCCAGAAATACCAGCAGTCGAGCTGCCAGCAGTTGTGGGAGGAAAAAAGTCATCCCAAAGCCAAATCTCCGAGGGAACAAGAAGCCGTTCAGTTTCTGAGAAACGATCCCCGGATGCGGCAGGCATTTATCGACAAGGTGGCGGCCCCTATCGCCAACAAGATGTTCGAATGCGGGATGATACCATGATCGCCGGGCAACGATTTGGATTCGGTTATCGATCGGGAGATGCGTCGACCCCGTGCAAGCGCATCGGGCGGGCAATGCTGATGGCCATTCTGCTGATGATTTTTATGGCCCCCGATGGCAATGCTCAGCAGACAACGCCGGTCCCAAAAACTTCAAAGCTTGTCAAGTTGAAACCCAAGGGGGATGCGCCGCCCCCTGCCCAACTGGTTATAGAACCGAAGGCCATCGAGATCCTGAAGGCTTCCTGCGACCGTCTGGCCGCCGCCCG
Organism: Desulfobacteraceae bacterium; assembly: GCA_037442625.1. Taxonomy (GTDB): domain Bacteria; phylum Desulfobacterota; class Desulfobacteria; order Desulfobacterales; family Desulfatirhabdiaceae; genus RAAP-1. The sequence continues at coordinate 43,651 of JBBIPX010000011.1, read as the reverse complement.
CACGATGCGTTTTACGGCATTGGTCACCTATGAAAACCCGAGTCGCCTCGGCACTCCCTTGGCCTATACGACGCTCTCCGAGGTGACCCTGCAACGGCCGGACAAGCTGCGGGTCATCACACCCGCTGATGGTCCCGCATCGGAGTTTTATTATGATGGCAAGACGATGTCGGCCGTTTCACCGGCCGAGAACCTGATTGCCGTGGCCGAGGCGCCTGCAACAATTGACGCTGCATTAAAAGCAGCATTCGACTCTGCGGCAATCTACTTTCCGTTCACGGATCTGATTGTCGCCGATCCATACAAGGATATCGAAGACGGGCTGATCCTTGCTTTTTACATCGGACAGTCCAAGGTGATCGGCGGCACAACAACCGATATGATTGCTTATGCCGATAACGATGTGTTCATCCAGGTCTGGATCGGCACTGATGACAAACTGCCACGGATGGTCCGAGCGGTATATCGCACCGACCCGGCACGGATGCGCCACCAAATGGAGCTTTCCAACTGGCAGCTTGATGCAAGCGTTTCGCCGGACGCCTTTGCTTCATCGAGAGCAGGCAACGCAAATCCTATCCCCTTTGCCAATCCGAATCCGAACCCTCCGGCGGGCGACAAACCACCTGCTAAGGTCAAGTCCCCCAAAAACAAGTGAGGAGGTACCGATCATGAAAAACATCGTCGCCGGTTTATTGAGTATTTTAATTGTCCCGTTCTTCTGCGCGCCGGCTTCGGCTTGGTCGCATGCAAACGCCTGGGGCGGCAGTTCATCGCATAGCTATGGGTCGGGTTCCACGTCCCGGAGCAATGCCTGGGGCGGCAGCGAAACCCACACCTACGGACAGGGCACCACTGCAACCAGCCGTTACGGCGGAACGGCCACTCACACTTACGGACAGGGTACGACCGCCACCAACCAGTACGGCGGAACGGCAACGCACACCTATGGTTCCGGGTACACGACCGTAACAAACCCATACGGAGGAACCGCTTACCACAGTGCATACCAAGGCACCGCCTACCCCGCTTACCACCCGCCCACCACCGTGAATTACTACGGCTCCGGTTGCTATAACTGCGGGGGATGGTCAACGGCCGGGGCCGCTGCCGCGGGTGCCGCGGTCGGCGTGGTCGTCGGCGCAGCCATCGCATCGTCCAATACCGCAGCGGCAACATCCAGCGCATACGACGCCGGCGTGGTCGCCGGGGCAGCGGCCGCTCAAACGACATATGTGATGGGAAATGTCTGTAGCACGCTGCCGGCAGGTTGCGCCACACCCACCATACAGGGACAAACCTATTATTTGTGCGGCAACACCTGGTTCCAGCCGTCCTACGGAGCAAACGGCGTCTTTTACCGCGTGGTGCCGACTCCTTGACCGGGGCGACCCGGAGACATTGAGTCGTAATCAGACCTTTGCACTGTCTGCCCTGAAAGGACGTTATTACATGTTAAAAGCGCTCAATTTTCTTAATACCATCGCTATGCTGATAATTCTGATCATCATGTCACCGATGATTGCTGCGGCTACGGACAGTGATGAAGAACTGGCGAAAAAAACGTTGAACCCGGTTGCCGACCTCATAAGCCTGCCATTACAGTTCAACCAGGATTACGGTATCGGTCCGGCGGATGCCAAACGCTCCTGGCTGAACGTTCAGCCAGTCATACCCTTTACACTGAACAAGGAATGGAACCTCATCACCCGGACCATCATCCCGCTCATCGATGCCGAGTCTCCGGTTGCAGGAGGCGATAACAAGAGCGGCATGGGCGATATCACTCAGAGTTTCTATCTCTCACCAAAAGGTCCGGTGGGCGGATGGATCATGGGTTTCGGTCCGGCGCTGCTCTACCCATCCGCAACCGATGAAGCGCTGGGCGGCGAAAAATGGGGTGCCGGTCCGACGGGTGTATTGCTGCAGCAGCAGAGCGGTTTCACCTACGGTTTGCTTTTCAACCACATCTGGTCTTATGCAGGAGATGACGACCACAGCTATGTCAGCTCCACCTTCCTTCAGCCCTTTTTCAGCTACACGACAAAGACATATACATCGATCGGTTTGAACACCGAATCGACTTACGATTGGAATAACACCGGCTGGACGGTGCCCATCAACTTCTACGTTTCCCAATTGCTTAAAATAAAAGGCCAGCCGATCAGTCTTCAACTCGGGTACCGATACTATGCGGTGAGTCCGGACAACGGGCCGGATTGGGGCCTGCGCTTTGTAATAACCTTTTTGTTTCCCAAGTAAAGAAAGGACCCCTTCATTTACCATGAAAACACATTGAAAGCTGCAATCCAGTCCATTCAATCGGTTCTGTGCAAAGGCCTGCGCCGGTATGACGATTTTACTGACTTTTGAATTTTGCGCTCGATACAAAAAAGAGGAAAGAAGATTTTTATGAAAAAGCCCTGTTTACTTCCCGCAATTATTGTCTTGCTCGCTTTGACGGGATGCGCCGCCGAGACCCGCTTTCTAAACACCAAACAGCCGATGGCCATGGAGACCGTTTTGAATCGGGTGCGATTCGAGATGAACTGCCCGGATGCGACCGCAACGATCATATCTGAGGAAGTCATTCAGCCATCTCTCAGGAGACCTTGGGTGAATGGGGTTCAACGGGCCGAATACACCGTCGGGGTGGCCGGTTGCGGAAATCGTCACACTTATGTGGTTCTCTGTCCGGATAACAGCGAGGGCTGTTATGCCGCCGGGCCGGGTCCATTCCATACCGGTTTTTAACAGGAACGAACGTGTAAACCCATGAACGCAATACCCTAAGTAATATTAATTTTAACCGATAAGGAGGAACAGACATGAAACCGAAAGCTTTTGCACCCGCGGTTATGGCGCTCGGCAGCGCCGTTGTGTTTACGGCAACGCCTGCAATGTCCGGAAAAATCACCGGCGTGCCGGGTTCGCCCAGTGCCACGACGACGATCGACGGGAAGCAGCTCCCCGCACCCGATCCGAAGTTCGGCGGCGTGATCAAGGATGAAGCCCTGCAATCGAAATACTGGTGGGC
>JBBIPX010000011.1:0-40514 GCA_037442625.1 Desulfobacteraceae bacterium | reverse complement strand
TACAACAGCATCATCAACAAGGACAAGGCCACCATCGGTCGCATCCTGCTGGACAACGGTTACGCAACTTCCTGGTTCGGCAAGGACCACAATGTTCCGGCGTTCTGCGCCAGCCAGGTAGGCCCGTTCGATAATTGGCCGATCGGGCAGGGCTTTGAGTATTTCTACGGATTTATCGGCGGTGATGCGAACCAGTGGCAGCCGAACCTCTTTCGCAATACCACCCAGATCTACCCGTTCGAAGGCAAGCCGGGATGGAACCTTGTAACCGGGATGGCAGATGACGCCATAGAGTATTTGAACCGGGTCAACCAGATCCAGCCGGACAAGCCTTTCTTCTGCTATTACGTTCCCGGTGCGACGCACGCACCGCATCACCCGACCAAGGAATGGGTGGACAAGATCCACGATATGCACCTGTTCGATGATGGCTGGAACAAGCTGCGTGAACGGATTTTCGAGAACCAGAAACGCCTCGGGGTGATTCCGGCTGACACCAAGCTGGAACCCTGGCCGACTAAGTTGCTCAAGAACTGGGATGATTGCACGCCCGAGGAGAAAAAGCTTTTCATCAAGCAGGTGGAAATTTTCGCAGCTTTTGAAGCTTATAATGACTACGAAATCGGCCGCGTGATCCAGGCCGTGGAAGACATGGGCAAACTTGACGATACACTCATCATCTACATCAACGGCGACAACGGCACCAGCGCCGAGGGCGGCCCGCTCGGCACGCCGAACGAGGTTGCCTTCTTCAACGGCATCAACAATATGCCCGTTGACGTTCAGATGAAGTGGTATGACGTCTGGGGCACGGAGCAAACCTACAATCACATGTCGGCGGGCTGGTCCTGGGCCTTTGACACGCCCTTCACCTGGTTCAAGCAGAACGCCTCCAGGCTCGGCGGCATCCGCCAGTGCATGACCGTCTCCTGGCCCGGTCACATCAAGGACCAGGGCGCCCTGCGCGAGCAGTTCATGCACGTCATTGACGTGGTGCCCACAATCCTTGAAGCAGCGGGCATTCCCGCCCCCGAAACCGTGGACGGCATCAAGCAAAAGCCCATCGAAGGCACGAGCTTTGCCTACACTTTCGATGCCAAGAACGCCAAGATGGCTTCGCGGCACAAGACGCAATATTTCGAAATGTTTGGGCAGTGGGCCCTTTACCATGAAGGCTGGATGCTCAGCACCAAGGTCAACCGTGCGCCATGGGAGGCCTTCGGCGCCGCCAATCCCGACCCGCTCAACAATCAGGTGCTCGAACTCTACAATTTGAACACCGACTTCAGCCAGTCACAGAACATCGCCGCCAAGCACCCCGAAAAGGTGAAGGAGATGAAGCGCATGTTCATCGCGGAAGCCAAAAAATATCAGGTCTTCCCGCTGGATGCCTCCGTGGCCGCCCGCATCGTTGCGCCGCGCCCGAACATCACCGCCGGCCGCACGGAGTTTGTGTACACCAAGCCGATGGTCGGACTGCCGCAGGGGGATTCGCCGATGCTGCTCAACGCCTCGTACACGATCACCGCGGACATCACCGTTCCCGAAGGCGGCGCCGAAGGCATGATCCTGACCTCCGGAGGCCGGTTTGCCGGATACGGGTTCTACCTTCTGAAAGGCAAACCGGTATTTCTCTGGAACCTGATTGACCTTAAACGCGTCAAGTGGGAAGGCCCCGACGCGCTGACTCCCGGCAAACATATGCTGGAGTTCGACTTCAAGTACGACGGCCTCGGTGTGGGCACGCTGGCCTTCAATAACATGAGCGGCCTTGGCAGGCCCGGCACCGGCGTTCTGAAGGTGGACGGCAAGGAAGTCCAAACCATCACGCTGCCGCACAGCTTGCCGATGATCCTGCAATGGGATGAGAGCTTCGACATCGGATCGGACACCCTGACCGGAGTGAACGACGCGGACTACCTGCCGCCGTTCCCCCTGACCGCAAAGCTCAACAAACTGACGATCAAGGTGGATCGGCCGAAGCTTTCCGAGGCGGACATCAAGAAGCTGGAGAATACGGAAGCCGTTGCGGTTGACGGCCAGCCGATTCATCATGTGCAGGGAGGGCCGCAGTAAAAAGAGAACAGGGCACTTCATCAAAGAGCAGTAGAATACCCGTTGATACTGCTCTTAATTTGCATGTTGTTTCAGTTGGCGCGGCCTTCGCGATTAATATTTGAGAGGTGATGCATGGCGGCGAGGTCTTCAGCAAGCATTGATGCAACCAAATCGTAATCTGTGCCGCTGATGGAAATTATTTACTATAAACGTATAGGATTATTATGAAAATTATTCTCCGGTATTTTGTTATTGCGGCTGTCGGTTTCGCTTTGGTCTCTGCGCTGCTCATCAGCGCGGTTCGATCCAGCCATGCCGTTGCCGTCAATATTCAAGATGTCGCACAGATCGGTGTTGATGCCTACATCTACGGCTATCCGCTGGTTACCATGGAGATGACCCGCAGGGTCATGACGAATGTGGAAAAACCCGCGGGAACGCGGGCACCGATGGGGCAACTTGTCCGCATGCGCGGATATCCGACCGCGGCCTTCAGGGACGTTACCGCGCCGAACGCGGACACCCTCTATACCACAGCCTGGATGGACGTCGGCAAGGAGCCGTGGGTGCTGACCATTCCTGACGCAAAAGACCGTTATTATCTGATGCCGATGCTCGACGCCTGGACAGAAGTATTCCAGTCTCCCGGTATACGCACCACGGGAACACAGGCGCAGAAATATCTCATCACGGGCCCTGGATGGAAGGGAAAGGTGCCCGATGACATGAAACAGTATCCGTCTCCTACCAGCCTCGTCTGGCTTCTCGGCCGCATCTACTGCACCGGCACCCCTGAGGATTACAAGGCCGTCCATGCCATCCAGGACCAGGTATCCATTGTTCCGCTCAGCGCATACGGCAATCCCTATACGCCTGCCCCGGGCAAGGTCGATCCGGATATTGATATGCATATCGCCGTCCGGGACCAGGTAAACAAGCTGGATGCAGCGTCGTACTTCAACCTTCTGGCCAAACTCCTGAAAGATAATCCGCCCGTCATCGCCGATGCGGCCGCAATGGACAAGATGAAACAGAGCGGTGCGGACAACCTGCCCATACCGGTAAACACATCCATGAAACCCAAGATGCAGCGGACCGCTAAAGACACCCCGCCGGCCGATGACGATGCGTCCATGGTGGCCAGGATGAAGGAGATCGGCATCGTTCCCGGCATGAATTTTGATATTTCCGGACTTGATCCAGCCGTGATTCAGGCGTTTGAGAGTGTTCCCAGGACCGCCCAGGAAAAGATCATGGCTCAATCCAAAAAGGCCGGTGTTTTGATGAACGGCTGGACATTTTCCACCCGAACCGGCACCTATGGCACCGACTATCTGCAGCGGGCCTACGTTACTGCAATCGGCCTCGGTGCAAATCTGCCGCGGGACGCTGTCTATCCGGTCTCGGACGCGGACGCCGACGCTAAACCCTATGACGGTGGTACCCCGTACGTCTTGCATTTCAACGAGGGGCAGATGCCGCCTGTCAATGCCTTCTGGTCACTGACCATGTACAATGCCGATTATTTCTTTGTGGACAACCCCCTCAACCGTTATACGCTCGGTACTCGAAATAATTTCAATGTCAATGCGGACGGTTCCGTGGATCTTTATATCCAGGCCGATAATCCCGGCCCGGACAAGGAGGCGAACTGGCTGCCTGCGCCTAAAAAAAAGTTCATCCTGATGCTGCGGCTGTACTGGCCGAATGAATCGCACCCATCGATCATCGACGGCTCTTGGATGATCCCTCCGGTGATCAAGCAGAGCCGATGAAAAAAATCGGAAAAACCTGTTATCCTTTCACTGCGGTTCAGGTCACTGCGGTTCCGGGACAGATCTCAGTGGCGGGTTCAAGGAGGTAGTTTAGTTGATAAATATAACAAACAAAAGAGCCGCAAGCGATGCTGCCGGAAAACATCGGCTAAAACCGGCGATGCTTGCCGCGGCCCTGGTGCTGTCTTTCATTTATGCAGCGGCATTCACGGATAACATTTGCAAAGCGGCGGCGGCAGGGCAGTCGGATCAGAAAACACCTGTGCAAACTGAATTCAGTCGTCTTGAGGGGCGCTGGATTCGGCCGGACGGGGGATACGTTTTGGAATTGCGGAACATCCGGAAAGACGGCAGTGCATCCGCCGCATACTTCAATCCCCGGCCGATCAACGTCTTTCGGGCGGAAGTCAGCCGGAAGGAAGGCGATATCCGCCTGTTCGTGGAACTGCGGGATGTCAACTACCCGGGTTCGACATACACCCTGCAATACGATGCGGCCGCCGATCTGTTGAAAGGCGCCTATTTTCAGGCTGTTCAGGGGCAGACCTTTGAAATCGTATTTGAAAGGGTCAAGTGACGGGATTTACCGTAAGCGCTGGGTCTGATTTTTGCGGTTCTGTTCATGTTTCTCGGATGATGAAGGGTTGTTCGAAACAATAACCGTTAATAACGGGTTAAGATGTTTTTATCAAATTATGCATCTTTGACCATGTGCTGCAACAGGAGGTTTATCATGAAATTTTGCCGCAATACCGTCCCGTGCCTGATCGCCCTGATACTTGTTGCCGGGTGCGCTTCAACCAAGGTCACCGATCGCCAGTCAAATGTGAACGGACCGCTTCCCCGGCCCGATCACATCCTGGTATACGATTTTATCGCTACGTCAAATGAAGTACCGGCGGATTCCGCACTTGCTGGCCAGTATTCCGAGCCGGCCACACCCCAAACCGCCGAGCAGATTGCAACCGGCCGTCAGTTGGGCTATCAGATTGCAGCGGAACTGGTTCAGCAGATTCGCATCATGGGCATGCAGGCGGAGCGTGCTTCGATGCAGATGAAGCCGCGGATCAACGATATCGTGATTCGGGGCTATCTTGTTTCCATCGACGCAGGCAGCGCCGTCAAGCGCATTGCAATCGGATTCGGCTCCGGTGAATCGGAGTTGAAAACAGTGGTGGAAGGCTTTCAGATGACGCCGCAGGGGTTGCGCAAACTGGGATCCGGCCAGGTGGATTCCGGTGGAAGTAAAGGTCCGGGGGCTGCTGTAGGACTTGGCGTTGCCCTAGCCACCCACAACCCGGTGGGGCTGATTGTCAGCAGCGGGTTGAAACTGTACGGTGAGGAAAGCGGCAAAAGCACGATCGAGGGCAGGGCCAAACAGACCGCCAAGGAAATCGCGGATCAGCTTAAAATAAGATTTCAGGAACAAGGATGGATATACTGATAAAATGAACTCTGATTGTCTTTTCAGCCCTTGTCCTTTGAAAAAGCATCGATGCTCTTTCCGGCCCCGCTCGAAACCGGACGCGAGTTGAACAACACAGGAGACGATCACGTCGACAAAAGCGGAAAATCTTAACGAGAGCATTCAGAATGAACATCGGTAAAGAAAGCATCGCGCACGGCATTCACATTGTGGCAAAGCCCATCGGGCCGGCTTGCAATCTCAATTGCACATACTGCTTTTACCTGGAGAAACAGGCGCTGTACGCCGCAGGCAAAAGGTACCGGATGTCGGATACGGTCCTTGGCGCATTCATCAAAAACTATATTGACTCCCAGCCTGCGCCGGTTGTGGAATTCGTCTGGCAGGGCGGGGAGCCGACCCTTCTGGGGCCGGATTTCTTCCGGCGGGTTGTTGAACTGCAGAAATCCCATGCCGGACCAAAAACCATCCGGAACGCGATTCAGACCAACGGGACGCTTCTGAACGATGAATGGTGCCGATTTTTGAAAAGACATAATTTCATGGTCGGGATCAGCCTGGATGGCCCGAAGGAGATCCATGACCGCTATCGCAGGGACCGCAAGGGCCAGGGGACTTTTGAAAAGGCGTTGCGCGGGCTGAGGCTTCTTCAGAAGCACAATATAGATTATAACGCAATGACCTGTGTTGCCCGTGAATCAGCCGCAACACCGCTCGAAATATACCGTTTTCTGAAGGATGCCGGCGTGGAGTTCATCCAGTTCACCCCGATCGTCGAGCGCATTGCCGATCCGCGCAGTGCAAAACAGGGCCTGCGTCTGGCAGCCCCCGCCACGCTGGACGGGCAGGAGCGGCAGACCGATGTCACGGACTGGTCGGTTCTGCCGGAGGTCTACGGCGATTTTATGATCGCTGTCTTCGAGGAATGGATCCGAAGCGATGTGGGCAGGGTTTTTGTCATGAACTTCGAGTGGGCGCTGAATGCCTGGATCGGCAACCCCTCGCCCGTCTGCGTTCATGCCGGGCAGTGCGGCCGCGCACTGGTGATCGAGCACAACGGCGATGTGTTTGCCTGCGATCACTGTGTATATCCCCAGTTCCGTCTCGGCAATGTCCTGACCGACAGGCTTCCGGTAATGGTTGACAAATCCCTGAAATCGGGATTTGGAATCAGCAAGGAAACTGCCCTGCCGCGGTGGTGCCGGGAGTGCGAGGTGCTTGCAGCCTGCCGGGGCGGATGTCCCAAGCATCGCTTCTCAACGACGTATTACAATGAGCCGGGGCTTCACTATCTGTGCAAGGGATACAAGAAATTCTTTACCCATATTCGAAAGTATCTGCATGTCATGGCGGAGCTTCTGGAAAACGGGCTTCCGGTGACCCACGTGATGGCCGCGCTCAAAGGGCCCCTGGCAATCCCTCTTGAACAGAATGCCGCAAGGCAGGATACCAAATAAGTGGGGGGTCGTCACTTGATCAATCAAAATGAACCGGGGATGCCCTGCGGCATGGTGATTATGAATGAATAAATACGACACTCGTGGTTGGCAAATGCTGAAGAACCAAAATCTGAACGCCCGCGGACCTCGGTGCGCGACTGGGGTCCTGCTCGCTGTCATTGCTGTCGTTCTTTGCGTCCTGCCCGCAAGGCTCCTGCGGGCCGCGGAGCCCGCAGCTCCCGTGCTCTCCAAATCACATGCGGTTCCGGAGACACCGAATCTCCCCTCACCGTCGCCCCCTGCGGCAATTCCTTTGCCGGATGTCGCAAAAAGTGCCATGGATGTCACGAATCTCCTGCGTTCTTTGACCGCGCAACTGTCCCCCGGCACCGAGATTGAAAAAATCAGGGTGCAGCTTCCCGGGGTGAATGATCAGATCGATGCACAGATCGCGACAACTCGCAGATTCATGCAGAAGGGTGCATCCCTCGAGTTGCTGCAAATGCAGCAGCAACTCTGGCAGGTATTGCAGCGACAGATGTCAGCCTGGCTGAAAACACTCACGGAGCGGGCCACCCGGGTCCAGGATTCGCTGAACCAACTGCCGGAGTTGATAACGACATGGTCCCTGACCCGCAATGCAGCTCTGGCCGCGAAGGCTCCAATCCCCATCATAGAGCAGATCGATACGACAATTGCAGCCATCAATTCGGATCATGCTCTGCTGCAATCAAAGGCCGGCAACCTGCTCGACCTTCAGAGCCGGGTCGCCTCCGAATCAACCCGGTGTGAAAGTATTTTGGCGGATATCACCAAAGCCCAGTACGCAACCGTGGGGGGTATCCTTGAGCGTGACCGCACCCTGATCTGGGATGTCAACTCGTGGGAACGGGCGCGTCGCGTTTTGCCGTCCATTGCCGCCGAAGTTGCCGACGCATACCAGGCGGATATTGCCATATATTTTCATGAGCCTTCCCGGGAGCTGCCGATTCACATCGCGATTTTGGCCGGGCTCACGCTGATGTTGCTGGGTGCCCGGAAGAAAGTGGATCGCTGGGTGGCGGCCGGTCAGGCGCCTGCGTCCTCAGGCCTGGTGTTTGGTCGCCCTTATGCCGCCGCGCTGACGGGCGCACTGTTTATCGCATCCGGCCCGTACTCCGCTGCACCGGCGGATGTGAAGCAACTGCTTCAGATCATGGTTCTATTACCGATGATCCGGATGATTCGACCGATGGTTTATCCCCTGCTGATTCCCGCCTTTTATGTGCTGGTGGTTCTTTTCGCTGCCGACAATATTCGTCAAGACTTGGCTGCGGCGCCTCTTCTGGGGCAGGTGCTCCTTGTTTTTGAAAGCGTTGCCGGAATCACGGTGATCGGATGGTTTCTGCATGCCGGCCGCCTCCGCCGTCTGCTGACGCAGGATATCGGATTAGTCCGCTGGGGTGTCTTCGAGGCGGCGGCTGTCTTTGCCGTTATCATTTTCGCAGCCGGACTTTCAGCCGCAACTCTGGGTTACGTGCAACTGGCGCGTCTGCTGTCTCCCGGCGTTCTTGTTTTCTGCACGCTGGCGCTGACGCTTTATGCCTTTGTCAATATCCTGCAGGGTGTTGCGGCTTTTGCGCTGCGCGTATGGCCGCTCATTCGCCTGCGGACGGTTTTAAACCACCGGGATCTGCTGGAGAGACGTTTTGATCGCTATCTCCGGTATCTGGCCGTTTTTATATGCATGTTGCGCTATCTGAATTATGTCGGGCTGCTGGATCCGACCCTGACCCTTGTGAAGGCGTTTTTAGCCGTAAATCTGGGGGGTGCCGCCTTCAGCACTTCCATTGGCGGCATCGGCGCCTTCTTTCTTACGGTGTGGGGAGCATATCTATTTTCCAGACTGATCCGATTTGTGCTTGAGGAGGATGTATACCCCCGTGCAGGGCTGCCGATCGGGCTGTCCTATGCCATGTCGAGCCTTCTCAATTATACGATCCTGGCCCTCGGGTTTATTATTGCGGCCGGTGTACTGGGTGTGAGCATGACCCAGGTGACGGTGCTGGTCGGGGCGTTCGGGGTCGGCATCGGATTTGGTCTGCAAAGTGTGGTGAATAACTTTGTCTCTGGACTCATTCTGCTCTTTGAGCAGCCGATTCATGTGGACGACACTATCGAGGTGGGCGATCTCCTGGGAAAGGTCCGGCGGATCGGCATGCGGGCCAGTATCGTGCGCACCCGGCAGGGATCCGATATCATCGTCCCCAATGCACAGCTTGTTACGGAGAAAGTGACCAACTGGACTCTCAACGACAAGTTGCGGCGAATTGCACTGCCGATGTCAGTCAATTACGGTGCGGCGCCGCGGGAAGTCATCAAAATCCTGGAAGAGACGGCGCTGGCGCATCCGAAAGTGCTGCCGGCTCCGGCGCCGAGGGGTCTCATGATGGGTTACGGGGACAGTGCAATCAATTTCGAGCTTCGTGCCTGGACGGATGAATTTGACAACTGGCAGGCGGTCCGCAGCGATCTGGCCGCGGCCCTGTATGACGCGGTGTATGCCGCGGGCTTAACCTTTCCCTTCCCCCAGCGGGAGGTGCGTCTTCTGCGGGAAACCGGAAAGGAATCAATGCCGGATACTGAATCGGATGAGAAATGAAATGTAAGCCGGTGCGAATTATTCCAATCCCGAATCAGTCCAGGGTGCGGCCTAAGGAGTCCAAAAGAAATATTTGTAACAGTGGAATCGGCCTTAGTAGCCGTCAACTCTGATTGCCTTCAACAAAACGAAAAGGAGAAATTTATGGAAAGAATGTATCGATTTTTCAAAACTGTATCACTTCTTGTCGTAACCATCGGACTGGTGGGTTGCGCCGCAGGCGGCATGAAAGATGTCAAGGAGAGCGGATTTCTCAAAAACTACAGCCAACTCTCACCGGGCGGCGAAGGCCAGGCAGCCCTCCTTTATGTCAAACCCGGCGTCAATTTCAAGAAGTATGACAAACTGATGTTCGAGCGCGTCTCGGTTTATATGAATCCCACGCTGGAAAATCGCGATATCGACCCGACCATTCTGAAGGAAATGACCGACTATTATCAGAATGCCATTTTCGATGCGGTGAAGAGCGGGTACACGATTGTCGATAAACCCGGACCGGATGTGCTCTGGGTGCGCGTTGCGATTACGGATTTGGCGCCGTCTCACCCGGGAGCCAATACCCTGTCCACCATCATTCCGGTTGGAATGGCCGTTTCACTGGCGACCAAGGCTGTCAGTGACGACAACCTGGGAACCGGTGAAGCCGCAACCGAAATGGAAGCCCTCGATTCCATGACCAAGGAGCGCTTGGTTGCCGCAGTGGATCGCCGGCAGGGCGGAAAAGCCATTCTACGCGCTACCTGGACAGATACCAAGGACGCGTTTGATTACTGGGCAAAGCGATTCCGTGAGAGACTCGACCAGTTGCGCGGAATAAAATAGCAGCGGCAATCCGTAAATGATTTTGACGTCGGCAAATCCCTGCCAGCGTCATCCGCGGGCATTATTCATATCCCGGACACGAATTACATAAACGGCGTAGACAGAAATCTTGACCGGGCGGCTTTGCAGTTTTTATCCGAGCGGCTGCATATCTGCATGGCTGGATATTTCTATCAGCAATTGCCGGGATACAGCGGCTCGGGCGCCGTACTCGGGAATTTCAAATCCAAGGTTTCCGCTATTTTAATGTTTCGCGAAACAACAGGAGGATGAAAGATGAAGATACGAAAAACACAAGGGCTGATCAGGGTATTTTGCACAGTTACGCTTGCGGTTGTTGTTGCCGCCGGAACGACCTTTGCCGGAGGGCTCGGCATCTATGAGATGGGAACACCCGATGTGGGGCTGGCCGCTGCAGGTTACGCCGCGCGCGCGCAGGATGCCACCACGGTGTTCACGAACCCGGCCGGAATGAGCAGTCTTGAGAAGTCCCAGGTCATGGGCGGCGTGCAGGCCATGTACGGCAGCTTCAAATTCAGCCCGGATTCGGGTTCAACCGTTCCCGGCAGCGACGGCGGAAATGCCATGGGCTGGGCGCCCGGCGGCAGTGTGTTCATCGCTCAGAAGCTGAACAAGGACTGGAGCCTTGGATTCGGCGTCCTTTCGTATTTTGGCGCCGCAATGAAATACGATGATGACTGGGTCGGCCGCTACTTTATCCAGAAGGAGACTCTGCTCGGTCTGACGCTGACGCCGGCCCTCAGCTACCGGGTGAATGACTGGCTCTCTCTCGGTGCGGGTCTGAACATGATGTACGGCTATATCGACGAGCAGGTTGCCGTCAACAACGTCGGTGAAAGACGGCCCGACGGCCAGTTAAAATACAGCGATAACGAGTGGGGCTATGGCGGAAACTTCGGCGTTCTGGTGACCCCCTTGGAAGGAACGCGTCTGGGACTCACCTATCTGACGGAAGTCGGCATCAACTTTTCCGCGGTACCCGAGTTCAGCGGTCTTGGCCCCCTTCTGCAAGCCGTGCTCAACAGAAGAGGGCTATCAACGAACAATCTGGACATTAAAATTCACGTTCCCCAGATGTTCATGTTCAGCGTCAATCAGGACCTGAATGAACAGTGGTCAATTCTCGGGAACGTGGGCTGGCAGAACTGGTCCCGGTTCGGTTCGGTCGATATCGGGATCAACTCGAACGATCCCCGTACCCTGTCCGTGGATGCGAACTACAAAGACACGTGGCATGTGGCTCTTGGAACCCAGTACCGTTATTCGAAGGAATGGACGTTTACAGGCGGCATCGCCTACGACAGCTCCGCCGTGGACAATGACAATCGAACGGTAACCGTTCCCATGGGGGAGGCATGGCGATACGCCCTTGGCGCCCAGTATGCCCTGAGCCCGACTCTGACGCTGGGAGCTGCGTACGAGCTCATATGGATGGGGGATATGCCGGTCAACCAGACCCGCGGATTGGCTGGAACCGTGTCCGGCGAATACAGCCAAGTGAACATCAGCGTTCTGGCGCTCAGTGTGAACTGGAAATTTTGATATCCCGAGCCGATTACAGCGGTGGCTCCGGGAAAAAATTTGCAGAATGGGGTTTCGATGAAATATTTCAGGATACTTTTCATATTCGGGCTGATACTGGCAATAGATGGGCAGTGTCTTCCGGCGGCGGGACCTGCCAATTTTTCCGGCACCTGGGTTACGGATATGAATGCTCCGGAAGGCACTTCCCTGAATGCACTGCTGGAAGCTCACGGAGTCCCCTGGGTTCAACGCAGGGTCATGGACACCCTGTCCGTGACTCAGGTGATCACCCAGACGGAAAAGTCCATCACCATCCAGTTAAAAACCGCAATGGGCATTGAGACCCTGACTTTCACCCTGGACGGCGTTACGGAGTTTCAGAACCTGGACAAGACTTTGGGAAAAGTCGAATCGCGCTCTTTCTGGGAAAAAAACGGTCAAGTTCTTGTGACCGTGGCAAAATTCAAAAACATGCAAGGCCGGAACACAGCGTGGACCACACGGCGGCATCTTGCGGATAAAGGCAGGACGATGATTGTTGATCACAGCCTTAAGCTTGACGATGGACGAAATGTAATCGGTAAACGGATACTGCGAAAGCAGTGAAACGGAAAATTCATGAATGACGACCATGAGATTTGCGAGTTCATCAGGATGAATCGGCAAAGTAAAGCATCGCAGAATATCGCCATAAAAATCTGGAAAATATTTTGACTATCTGATACTCAGATGCTGAACCACGCATTGCGGAGAAAAAAAGAAAACGCCGGCGGATCAATAGGAAGGGATTAATGGCCGGGAATGTCATTAAGGCGGCGATCCGCGGGACACAAAACCAAAAATGGAGGAATGGCTATGAAATGTTTTAAAACTGGACTCTTGTTGGCGGCAACACTCTTTTTGCTGTCCGGTATAGCATCTGCCGAGGACAACAAACCGGCGGCAACTCTCAAACTTGTTCAAAGGGGCGTTGCGCTGGGATTTGGTATCAGTTGGGGAGACGGCACCCTGACCTATAAGGGGAAAAACTATCATTTTGTAATCCACGGGCTTTCCTTGAATGACATCGGCATCAGCAAGGTGACGGCTACCGGCAAGGTTTTTGATCTCAAGAATGTCGAGGATTTTAGCGGGTCGTATCAGTCTATCGGATCGGAAGCCACCATGGGCAAAGGTGTCGGCGCCATCATGATGAAGAATCAAAATGGTGTTGGCATCCAGCTTATCAGTTTAACCAAGGGGGTCAGAATCAAGCTTGCCGTTAGTGGTGTGGAGATAACACTGAAAGAGACGCCGTAAATTGCAGAAAAATAACTCGTCCCTGAAAGGGAGCAAGTAACCCGGGGGCGATAAACTTGCCTTGCTAACCAAAAAATGTCTCACAAATTCCAATAGGAGTTATTTATGCATTTGAGGATTCGTTTGTCGGTTGTTGCAATCATGATGATGGCGGTATTTTCCGCAGTCGGTTTTACCCAATCGGCCATGGCCGCCAGCGCCAGGCAGATCAACCACGATGTTGATGTGGCGCTGAAAAAACTCTATGCCAAATCCCCTGCTGCCCTGGAGCTTTCCAAGGTTGCAAGAGCGGTTCTGGTGTTCCCGAGTATCGTCAAAGGGGGATTTATAGTTGGTGGGCAATACGGAGAAGGTGCGCTTCGCATCGAGGGTAAAACCGCCGGCTACTACAATACCGTCGCGGCCTCCTATGGTTTGCAGGTCGGGCTCCAGAAATTCGGCTATGCCCTGTTTTTTATGGATGGAGAATCCCTTGCGTATCTGAGCAAAAGCGACGGCTGGGAAATCGGTGTGGGCCCCAGCATTGTCATCGTGGATGAGGGGGTGGCAAGATCGCTGACAACCACAACCGCAAGGGAAGGGGTGTATGCCTTCTTTTTCGACCAGAAGGGGCTAATGGCGGGGCTGGGTCTTCAGGGCGCAAAGATCACCCGGATTCACCCCAAATGAATTGCTGATAATCGCATTCATATTCCGGAACTGCTCCGACTTTACCCCGATATATGAAAATAAAGTGAACTTCCCCCTTGGCAAAAGGGGGATGGCGAAGGATTATTATAACTGACCCCGGCGGTCCGCGGCGGGCAAGTGGAGCCGGGGTCTGACAAAAAGAAAAAACGGAAAAACCGTGGCGGCTGACGGTGTTTGTGATTATTCGAATTTTATCGTTATTTCCTTTCCGCCATCCTTGGATTTCATTTTGATCGCCAGATTGATGCTGCTGTCCCGGATCCCCAGTGCCAATTGGGTTTTTCCTTTACCGCCATCAAGATGCGTGATGCCGGTCATCGCCTCAAATATTTTTTCTGCCACTTCAGCGCCGGGAGAGGGGAGTTCTGTCTTGCGGTATTCGGCGGTCACCTTCACATCGCCGTCATCGGAACTTGTGATGGAAATTTCTTCGGCGTTGTTGTTCACCCCATGCAGCGCAGCCAGGGCCAGCCATTTCAAAGCAGCCTCTTCCTTGTCCGCATCCGCTTTCAAGATGGACATTTCCTTAAGCGGATCATTGGTAGCAAAGCAATTACATAGATCCTGCACTTTCAAATGCAAATTTCCCGTATCTTTCATGGCGTCATCTCCTTTTGTAAGCAGAACGACAGGATTGTCGGTGTTGTCCTTTCAATGTTCGCATTTCACATGTCATGGATAAAAACATCGGCAAATCAAAAATCGGTCAAACTGGAAATCCGGCTATAACTACCGGTTTCCAGCTTGAGATGCGATAACCGGGCTTCAGATTGCCGTTTATTTGATGACAGTTGGTTTGCAAAGATGGTTGCTTTCCATGGCAACGCGGCCGCATCCCTCGCAGACGTACTTCATGGCTGCCAGTTTGTCCTTGCAAACGTGGGCGGCATTAACATTCGGTGCACCGCAAAAACTGCAATTGGCTTTATCTCCGCAGGGATTGCATAGATGGCCGGGATCGGTTGCAACAGCTCCGCAATTTTTACATGTATATGGCATAATGCGCCTCCTTTTCAGTTAGCCTGCTAATTTCAATGCAAAAAACAGCCCTTAAACAAATTTAAGATAATTAACTGTTCTGTCAATGCAGTTTTAATGAAATTGTAATAAGTCAGCATCCGGACTTTTTATGTAGCCGACAATTCTTTTTATTGACATAACGCACTAATATGGTTTTTAAATGGCATGCGCGGCGGTTACTAAAAAAATATTTACTCTGAAAGGATGGATTGAATGAAAAAGCTGGTAGGGAGCCTTTTAATATGCTGGATGCTGTCCGGATGCAACACCGCAAAGCCCGATATGATTCAGGACGAGGCATTGAAAGCCATTCAGGCGCATCCTGAAATCATCAAGGAACAGATCTTGAAAACGATCCGGGAAAACCCTGAAATCATCATGGATGTTTTAAAAGACAAAAGCATCGATGTCCTTCAGATCGTGGAAAAGGGCAGCCGTGATCAGGCTGAAAAGAAACGGGAAGAGCGTTTGAAACTGGATCTGGCCAATCCCAAAAATCCGGTTATCGATATGTCGCGACCTTTTCTCGGCGATCCCAACGCGCCGGTTACCATTGTCGAGTATTCGGATTTTCAATGTTTCTACTGCGGCAAGGCAGCGGCCACCGTGAAGGAACTTGTCAAGAAATATCCTCAGAAAATCCGGGTCTTTTTTAAACACCTGCCGTTTCATGAAATGTCCAAAACAGAGGCCCTGTATTTTGAGGCCATTGCCAGGCAGTCCGTGGAAAAAGCATGGAAATTTCATGATATCGCCTTTGACCGCAGGGAGGACATCATGAAAGACAAAGAAAGTGCCCTGCAGGAAATCGTCAATTTCCTGGGTGTTGATGACGCCCGGCTCAAAAAGGATATCGAAAGCAAGGAGATGTCGGACCTGATTAATGAAGATATGAAAGAAGCCAGGTCCTTCGGATTCGATGCCACCCCGTCCTTTCTGATCAACGGGGTTTCGGTAATCGGAGCGGTTCCAATGGAAGAATTTGAAAGGGTGATCGGTATGGTTGAAGAAAAGAAGTAGGAAGGCGCATCGAGAATGGATTGTGAATGCCTGAAGCTGAATTAGCGGTTTTCATTCACGTTCAGTTGTGTTAGATAATTCACATTGTGAAAGGCCCCTTTCGGGATTTATTCGTCGTATTCATCATCAATGAGATCCTGTGAGATCCTATGGCCGAACTCACTTTCGAAAGTATTGACCATGCGGTACTGGACACCCTGCGGCCGGCTTCCAAATCCTACTGGGCTCTGGTTGCAGTGCTGATGGCCGGGGTGCTTCTCGGCGCCGGTTGCTGGACTTACCAGATTTTTACGGGAATCGGCGTCGGTGGTCAGAACAACCCGGTTCACTGGGGAATTTATCTCGTCAATTTTGTGTTCTGGGTCGGTATCGCCCACTCGGGAACGCTGATATCGGCCATTTTGCACCTGCTTCGGGCCGGATGGCGCAATCCCATTGCACGGGCGGCGGAGACCATGACGATCTTCGCCGTCTGCACCGCGGGCCTTTTTCCCTTTATCCATCTGGGTCGCGTCTGGGTGGTTTTCTACATGCTTCCCGTGCCCAATCCGCGCACACTCTGGCCAAATTTCACATCCCCCCTGATGTTTGACGTAGTGGCCATCAGCACGTATCTGATTGTCAGTTCCCTTTTCTGGTACACGGGAATGCTACCGGACCTGGCCACGATCCGGGACAGGGCGGGCGGCATCCGAAAGAAAATATTTCATGTTTTATCCCTTGGCTGGACCGGCGCGCATGAGCAGTGGCGACACTATGCCCGGGGGTTTCTTTTTTTTGCCGCTTTGGCAACCCCCCTTGTTGTCTCGGTTCACAGCGTGGTTTCCTGGGATTTTGCCCTCGGGGTGGTTCCCGGTTGGCACACGACGATCTTTGCCCCGTATTTTGTGGCCGGCGCCATTCATTCGGGTCTTGCCATGGTTTTAACTTTAATGATACCGCTTCGAAAGATATTCGGATTCGAAAACTTCATAACGATTACCGTACTGGAAAACGTCGCCAAAACCATCATTTTTACGGGATTGATCGTCGGGTTTTCTTACGGAACAGAACTTTTTATCGCCTGGTACAGTCGTAACATCGTTGAGATGGAGACCTTCCGATGGCGTATATTCGGTGACTACAGCACTGAGTACTGCATCATGATCACCTGCAATGCCCTGGTGCCGCTGCTGTTTCTGTTTCAAAAAATCCGCACATCCGTTTACTGGCTTTTTGGATTTTCCATACTCATTAATATCGGCATGTGGTTTGAACGCTTTGTCATCATTATCGGCAGCGTAGCACATGATTATTTGCCCTATGCGTGGGGACTTTACTGGCCGACTTATATCGAATGGGGTATTTTACTGGGAAGTTTTTGTCTGTTTTTCATGTTGTTCGTGCTTTTTGTCAAGCATCTCCCGTCGGTTTCCATGACGGAATTAAAGGAAACCCTGCATCAATCGGAAGTCGGCAAAATCAGAAGATCGGAAGTCGATATACCGCCGGTCGCTTCGTTTTCCGGGATTGCCGATGCCGCAACTGCTACGGATCAGACCGAAACAATTCTGGGGCTGTTTAAAAGCGATGATCGGGCGGCATCCGCAATTCGCAGCCTGAAAAATTCTCCTTGGACCTTCATACGCGTTCATAGTCCGATTTCTAGTCCAGCCATCATGGAGGCGCTGCATCTTAAGAAAAGCAGGGTCGGCTGGTTTACGCTGGCCGGAGGTATCACGGGATTTTTTTCCGGCTTTGCCCTGGCCGTATTTGCATCGACTCGATGGGCTCTGATTGTGGGTGGTAAGCCGGTGGTTGCCTGGGTGCCATTTTTCATCGTTGGTTTTGAATTTACGGTTTTGTTTGCGGTTTTTGGTAATGTCGTCGGCCTGCTAACACAAACCGACCTTCCGCGGCTTGATTCTCCAATCGGTTATGATCCCCGCTGTTCGGCAAACTATTTCGGTGTTTTGGCCGCGTGCCTTCCCGGACAACAAGCTGAGCTCAGCCGTTTTTTTCTTGATAATGGTGCGGAAATCATTAATTCGCAGTAACTGATGTGTATTTATGACAACCGGAAAACATAAAATTGTCAGCAAATCATTGATCGGCATTTTTTGGGCTTTCATGATGATCGGGTCTGCCACGTTTATTTTTCAAGCTGCCGGCGATCATCCTGAATATGCCTGGCAGGCATATCTGATCAATTTTCTGCTGTTTTCCGCCATTGCACAGGGCGGCCTGCTGTTCGCGATTGCGATGAACACCGCCAAGGCCCGATGGAGCTATCTGCTTTCCGGCGTTTCCGAGTCGTTCGCCGCTTTTTTCCCGGTTTCTTTCCTGCTCTATCTCATTCTTTTTCTGGGCAGGACCCATGTTTTTCCGTGGCTGGGCATGAATCTTCATGGAAAAGAAGTCTGGCTGAATCTGCCATTTCTGTTTACACGCGATGGGTTCGGCATATTCATTTTGTATGGATTGGGGTTTGCCTATCTTTACCATGCGCTGTGGTTCAAGCTGCCGCACGACAGCGGCCGGGCCGGGCTTTCCGGCCTGCTGTGTCGCCGCTGGCATCGAGATTCCAACGATTCCGAGAAATTTCGCCGGCGAATGACGGTTTATGGCAATCTCTATATCCTGGCATTTGCCATGGTGCTTTCACTGATCGGCTTTGATCTGATGATGAGCATGGATCCTGAATGGTATTCCACCCTTTTCGGGGCCTATACGTTTATCAAGGCGTTTTATGTCGGACTGGGTGCGGTTATCATACTGGCCTGCCTGCTGCACTTGCATCCGAAGGTGAATTATTCACTTCCGCCCGCGCAGCTCCATGATATCGGCAATCTCTTTTTTGCTTTCTGCATGGTCTGGGGAGATTTCTTTTATGTGCATCTTGTGGTGATCTGGTATGGTAATATACCGGAAGAAACCGCTTACATCATTCAACGAATCCAGGCAGCGCCGTGGAATGTCATGGCCTGGACGGTTTTTGTCGCAGGATTCATCCTGCCTTTTATGATCCTGCTCAATAAACGCATCAAGACCCTTCCCGGGGCCATGCTCGCTCTCTGTGTCCTTGTTATCATCAGTATGTGGCTGGAACATTTTCTGCTGCTGGCTCCCATTTACAGTCCGGATGCGGTTCAATTGCCGCTGCATTTCTCGGATGCCCTGATCACTCTGGGTTTTCTTGGACTGATGGCCGTTTCAGTCGGGTTTTTCCTGAATCAGTTTCCGGAGGTATTGATTCCGCATCCCACGGAGGTCCACGGATGAGGGCATTGATTACTTCCCTTTTCCGAAATAAAGGGCCCGCTTTGCTGACATTGCTGTGCGCCGCGCTTGTTGCGGGATTTTTGTTTTTTTTCTACGATACCCCCGGATCCCGAATCGGTGCGGAGCAGCCGATACCCTTCAGCCATCGGATTCACGCCGGGGTCAAAGACATTCAATGCGAGTATTGCCACCCATACGTGAGCTATTCCCGGTTTCCGGGTCTGCCGCCTGTGGAAAAATGCCTGCATTGCCACAATTACATTATTGCCAATCATTTCTGGATAAAAAAAGAGCATCACTATTTTGACACCCGCACGCCGACGCCGTGGAAAAAGGTCAATTACCTGCCCATGCACGTTCTCTTCAACCACCAGCGCCATATTCAAAAAGAAATTGAATGCCGGCAATGTCACGGGCCGGTGGAGACCTTCGACCGCATCCAGGGAAAGGCGTTTTACATGGATTTTTGTATCGGTTGCCACCGGGAAAGAAATGCCAATGTGGACTGCTGGCTGGCATGTCACAGTTGACGGCATCGCGCCATAAAGCAAAGGGGAATAAATGTTGATTGATATAGACTTTGAAACAGATCCTTATCTTACTTCCAAAGCCTATTGCCTGACCTCTGCTTTCTGGTTTGCCGTGGCGACTTCCGTTGGCATTCTGGCTGCCGGCTATTTGATCGCTCCGGATTTCATGGGCAATATCGGTTTTCTGGAGTTCGGGCGCATCCGGCCCATTCATGTCAACCTGGTGCTGTTCGGATTCGTCACGCCGGGTCTGCTGGCCGCGGCGCATTATTTTGTGCCAAGACTCATGGGAACGCAGCTTTACAGTCAGAAACTGGGCTTTATCACGGCTGTCCTGTGGAATCTGGCGATTTCAGCCGGCGTTATCGGCCTGTCCCTGGGATATTCCAAAGGCCGTGAATATGCCGAGTTCGTCTGGCCGGTGAGCGTGCTGATCGTGATCGGGTTTGCGCTGATCAGCCATAATTTCATCATGACCGTCCGCCGGCGACTGGAGCCGATTCTCTATGTTTCCATCTGGTATGTCTGCGCCGCCGTCGTCATGACCGGTATGACTTATTTTATCGGAAACGTCGTCTGGGAGCCGAAAACCGGCGCACTGCCCGGTATCTCCGATGCGATTTTGCTCTGGTTTTACGGACACAACATCTTCGGGTTGCTGCTCACGCCGCTGTCAATCGCGGTTGCCTATTATGTGATCCCGAAGGTGACCCGGAATCCGCTTTACAGCCATACCCTCAGCATGCTGGGATTCTGGGGGCTGCTGGTCGTCTATACGCATATCGGCACCCATCATCTGCTTCAGGTTCCGGTGCCCACCTGGCTGAAGGTGATCGCCATCGTCGACAGTATCGCAATGGTGATTCCGGTCATGGTCTTTCTGATAAACATCTGGTATTCATCCAAGGGGAAACTCGGCGAGATTCATGCCGATATCGCCGGAAAGTTTATCTTTACGGGTACGATCATGTATTTTTTCGTCAGTATTCAAGGTTCCATGATGGCCCTTCCCAACGTCCAGCGCGTCACCCATTTCAACAATTGGGTCGTCGGACACGCCCATATCGGGGTATTGGGTTTTGCCGGCATGATCGCCCTCGGCGGCATGTATTACATCCTTCCCAGGATCACCGAAAAACCGCTTTTCAGTCTTTTCCTGGCGGATCTGCAATACTGGCTTGTACTTATCGGCGTAACGGGATTTGCGATTGTCCTGACGATTGTCGGCCTGATTCAGGGCAATGCGTGGCTTAACGGGGAAACCGTTTACCGCGTGCTGCCGGAAATTCATATCTATTATGTTCTGCGCCTGGCAATGGGCGTTTTTGTCGTCACCGGGGCTTACGTCGGGTTTTACAATATTTTTCGCACGCTATTTTTCAACACCGGAGACAAATCATGAGCCGGGAAATGACGCCTCGGACGGTGATCGTGGGCTCTATCGCCATTTTGCTTGCCGTTGTTTTTGTGATGGTCTTCTGGCCTTATGCCACTCGAAAAACGGAACCATCCGAAATTTTTCGGGAGCGAACCAGTGAGGAGAACACCGGCCGGGCCCTTTATATCGCAAACGGCTGTGTTTACTGCCACACCCAGTCGATTCGATCCATCGACTGGGACCTTGGGGCTGAGCGCATTGCCCAGGCCGGCGATTATATTGCGGATCAGCCCGTTCTTCTGGGTTCGGAGAGAACGGGCGTGGATTTGTCCCAGGAAGGCGGGGAGCACCCGGACGACTGGCATCTGGCCCATTTCACCAATCCAAGATATACGCGTCCCAATTCCATCATGCCGCAGTTCGGATTTCTGGGAGCAGAGAACATCAGGCACCTGACGCGTTACGTGCAGAGTCTTGGCGGCAAGTCCGCGGATCACCGGACCGGCCGCCAGGATTTCTGGAAAACGCAGGTCACCGCTGCATATGAATCCGGTCCGGTACAAAACGTCAAATGGCTCTCCGACCATATCCCCGAAGGATGGCGAATCGTTCCCGATCCCTATCCCACTTCGGATGCCGGGCTTGCCCGGGGGCGCAAAATTTACCAGGATTTTTGCCTCGGATGCCACAGCCCCATCGGCGACGGGATGGGCCCGGCGCAGCAGTATTTATATCCGCCGCCGTTGAACTTTACGATTCTCAAAGGGCGGGAAATTTCCGGAGGAATTCTCTACTATCAGATCATGAACGGCATCACGGGAACCGCCATGCCGTATTTCAAAAGGGATCTGGAGTCCGAAAAAATCTGGGATGTGGGCAATTTCGTGGCAATAAACTTTATCAACCAGAGCGACGCCAATGCCGAGCCGCGGGGCATCGACGCCGCCTATGAACCCTGATTGATGAAACACTGACATGTACTTTCCTTTTTTTATCACCTATATCCTGATCGGTTTCGGTCTCAGCGCCCTGGTATTTTTCTGGGCGCTGAAAAACGGACAATTCAGCGATCAGAAGCGGGCGGCGTTTCTCCCGCTTCTGCATGATACGGAAAACCGGCCGGCAAGAATCCGTCGAATACACCGCCTTGAAGGGATCGCATTAATGGCCTTTGCCTGTCTGGGGCTGTTGGTCAGCGCATCCGTGCTGGTGTTTTCCCTGCTGCGGGTCCGGTAACAAAGGCAATAGCGGGGAAATTATGCGCTTTTTCAGCCTCATGAATATTCAGCACCTTGTCATTGCGGTTTTCCCGGCTTTGGTGTGCGTGGTGCTTGTCGGTATCGCCCTGTCTTTTTCCCATTTTTACGGCGCGTCCGAAGAACATCAGATGCGGGTGACGGGAACTTACCCGGACGGTATCGAAGAAAGGAACGCTCCTTTTCCCCTCTTTCTTATCCTGGTGATACTCGGCACGGTTTTATGGGGCGTCGGTTATATTCTGCTGGCCGGCCTGACCGGGGAGGTGGTTTGACATGCAAAATACCGCCCGTCCGGAGCGCGCGACCTGGATCCTGATCCTGATGCTGCTGCTGTTTATTCTGGCCAAAGGCTTTTTTGTTTACCTGCTCGTCGGAGACAAGGGTACCCCCGGATGGGATTACCGTCCGGTTCCGGATGTTCCCGGAGAATCACCGTATGCGATTTATGAACCACTCCCGTACCGCCAGCATGTCCGCGGCCGGATGGGGGAATAAATGAAAAAGCTTTTGGCCGCGATCATTCTTGTTGCAATCGTATGGGCAGGGTATGCCGCCTTGATGGCCTTTGACAGGTATTTCCCTTACGGCAGAATGCGCGAGACACCGGCGGTCAGGCCCTATGACAGACCGCTTCTGGTCATGGAATCCGGGACGGTTCCCGCTGCCGATCCCGAAGCAGGTTATCGTGCCGCGGACGGGCGCAATCTGCGTTCACCGGTGGCGCCGGGTGATTCTCAGGCACTTCATCGCGGGCGGGTTGTTTATGACACGTTTTGCAGGCAGTGCCACGGCCGGGAATATGACGGCAACGGCACCGTCGGCCAGAGCTTTGCACCGCTGCCTGCGGATCTCAGATCATCCAAGGTTCAGGGGGAGCCGGACGGCGTGTTGTTTCAGCACATCAGCTATGGCGCCGGCAGCAAAAGCAGACAGCCGGCCCTTGACACCACCATTCGAATCGGCGACCGCTGGAGCGTCATCGCCTATGTCAAATCCCTTGCCGTTCGGAAATAATTCGCCGTGTCTGAAGACCGCCACACCTGCGACCTGTGCGGTTTGAGCGCCCGGTGTGCGCCTGCAGAGCTTCCTTCCTCAGGTACTTCGCTCCGGTTTTGCTGCCGGGGCTGTAAAATGGTCTATATGCTGCTCATCGAAGCGGCCGATTCCCCGGATCCCCGGTCTTTCCGGGAAACCGACCTTTTCAGGCAGTGTCAGGACGCCGGCATCATTCCCAGATCGGAGGCCGACCTGGAGCCTGCCGTGATTGCAGCGGCGCCCGAACCGGTAATACCGGCCGAGCAACAACTGGAGCTTTTTCTGCACATCGACGGCATGTGGTGTCCCGCCTGCGCATGGGTTATTGAGACCGCTGCGTCCCGGCTGACCGGCGTTTTTCTGGCTTCATGCAGCTTTTCCGCGGACCGCTTCCGCTGCGCTTATAATCCGGCTGCGAACTCTCCGTCTTTGATTATTCAGGCCATTGAAAAACTGGGATACAAAACCGCGCTGCCGGACAGTCAGGGGCACTCCCGGCAAAGGAGAGATGCGTGGATCCGTTTCGGGATCTGCGCCTTTTTCACCCTGAATATCATGATGCTCTCCCTGTCGCTTTACGGCGGATTTTTCACTCGCCTGGATGCAGGGGACATTCAAAAGATCGGCTGGCCGGTTTTTGCGATGGCGACAATTGTCATGGGTTACGGGGGACGGCCGATTTTTCAAAAAGCTTGGCATGGGTTTGCGGCCGGCTCTCCAGGAATGGAGGCGCTCATCGGTATGGGGGCCCTTAGCGCTTATGGATACAGCATTTTTAATCTGATTCGGGGAAGTATTTATGTTTATTTCGACACGGCAGCCATGCTTATCACCCTGGTGCTTCTTGGCAAGCTCATCGAAGGAAGCGTCAAAAAAAACATCCAGGAGAATCTGGAAGCTTTTTTAAACCTGATGCCGCAAAAAGTCAGGCGATGCAGCCCCGGCTTTCCGGATGGCCGATATGAGGCCGCGGAGCGGCTGGTTCCGGGGGACATTTTCATTCTGGAAACCGGCGAAATGGCGGCCGCAGACGGGGTGATCTTTGCAGGTTCCGGGCGGATCGATACAGCCTCTCTGACCGGCGAAGCCTTGCCCGTTTCCGTCAAGACCGGGGATGCGGTTCTAAGCGGCAGCAAAATGCTGAGCGGCAAAATTTCAATCAAAGCTTCGGCCGTTGGAAGCGATGCCACCCTCGGGCAGATGATCCAGCTCATGGAAATGGCCCTTGGTTCCAAAACCCCCCTGGAAGACAAAACCGAACGGATTTTAAAATGGTTTGTTCCCGGCATCGTGCTGGCTGCGCTTGCCGCCGGTATTGGATGTTTTGTGGCCGGAAGACCCCTTGCGGAAAGCCTGATCCGGGCCATTACCGTCATGGTGATATCCTGCCCCTGCGCGCTTGGCATCGCCATCCCCCTGGCTCGCACCGCCGGCGTTTCCATCGCGGTGCAAAAAGGGCTGCTCGTTGGCGATTTTTCAGCATTTGAAAAAGCTGATCGCATCACAACCGTCGTCTTCGATAAAACAGGCACCCTGACTTGCGGAATCTGGTCCCTGATGGACATCGTTTGCCTGGGGGATTATGAGGAAGATCGGATTCTGGCTTATGCGGCGTCGCTGGAAAGCCGGTCGCAGCACTTCATCGCCGTGGAAATTTGCAGCCGCGCTGTTGACCGGAATATTGAAATACCGGAGGCAAAGGCCATTTATGAAGCAGGGCAGGGGATAGAAGGGGTAATTGACGGGCTTGCCGTCAAAATCGGCTCCCCTGTCTGGCTTTGCCCGGAAAACACCGGTTTTGAAATTCATGATGGGGATCATGGAACAGAATACAGATCACGCGTTTTTATGAGCATCGCGGGGCGGCCGGCCGCAATATTTGTATTTGGGGACAGGATTCGGCCGACAGCGAATGAATCGCTCAATTTGCTGAAAAAAATGGGAAAAAAACTGGCGATGATTTCCGGTGACGAACCCGCCGCCGTATCATTTGTAGCCAATTCGCTGGGTATCCAAAACCATCGGGGCGGGTTGACTCCCCTTGAGAAGGCGGGATTCATCCAGGACTTGTCCAGAAACGGCGAAATAATCGCCATGGTCGGGGATGGTGTCAACGACGCACCGGCGATGGCTGCATCAGACCTTGCGGTTGCTGTCCATTCCAGCAGCCTGCCGGGGCGCCGGAGCGCCGGAATCATCCTGATGCGAAGCGATCCGGCCCAACTGCCGGAGCTGCTGGCACTGGCCGGGCGCGTGAACCGCATTGTCAGTCAGAACCTTTATTGGGCGCTCGTCTATAACCTTGTCAGTATCCCGGTCGCAGTCGGCGGGCTGTTGAATCCGCTGATCGCCGTCATTGCGATGCTGCTGAGCAGCCTCAGTGTCGTGGGCAACACCCTGCGGCTGACCCGGAAAAATAAACGTCTTCATGTGTTACAGCATCAGTCTGACGCTGCGAAACAGTAATTTCAGACCCATTCCCATCATGAGCACACCCGACAGGATATCGGATTGGCGCCGGAATCGCCGCATGACGGCCCCCATTCCCGTGCCGAGCAGTAGCAGTCCGGGAAGGGTGCCCAGACCGAATGCGCCGGTCAGCAGCATGCCCTCTGTAATTGATTCGGTTTCAAGCGCCATGGAAAACGCCCCGTAGGACACACCGCAGGGAAGCAGACCCAGCACCAGTCCCATCGTTGCCATGGCGATTGGCTTGTCATCCTTTGTTGCCGTCCGGACAATGCGGCGAAAAAAAGGAATGCGGACAAGTGTCGCGGACCCCATCCATGCGGGCTCGGTTAAAAGGCCGATCCGGATGATGCCGAAAAAAAAGAGAAGCACGCCGGCGATCAAGGCAAAAACGTTCTTTCCCCGCAACTGCCAGATCAGGGGATTGGACGCCGTGGCTGCGGCGATTTGCTGCAGGTGCACACTGATTGCCGCCATGACACCCCCGGCGGCGCAGTAAGCGGCGATCCTGCCTGCATGGTAATAAATGTGCGGCATGAATCGCCCGGTGCGACCCGGAAAGGCGATTATCAGGGGGCCGCACATACCGATGCAGTGGCCCTGAGCCAGAAGGCCCAGGGTGAACATGGAGAAAATATCAAGGGTTTCCATTTATGTCGGGGCTACATCCTTTCGATATTTCCGCGCAACTGGGCAATCTCGATGCCGAGGCTGACGCACTGTTTGCCTAACAGGCAAAGCTCTGCGTCTCCGGGATCCAGGAAAGTTTTGAGTTCGTGATGGTCTTTTTTAAGATCAACGACCCATCTTTCCTGGGATGCGTCATATTCAACCGCGACATCAATGCCGCATGCGCCGATGTCCGGATATATTTCCTTGATTTTTTCACAGATCTCATTTTTATCGATCATGACGAGCCTCCTTTTCGATTGGGATTCTTATCGGGGTTTGATAATCGTTTCAGCGATAATTGTATGGTGAATTCCGTACATTGCCGTTACCGCCGCATCCGACTCATGCAAAACAAAAATATCCTTTTACAACACTAATCATGCTGATTGGCGGAATCAACTAAAAAACTGTTCTTGACGCTGCAAATTTTCTGCATCATAAAAGATCGATACGAAAAACCGTTTGCAAAACATGAAGTGGAAAATTCAAAAAGGAAAACAATTGATGCATAAAATTGCCGTGTTGCCCGGAGATGGCATCGGGCCGGAAGTCATGAAAGAAGCACTGAAAGTTCTATCTGCGATCCGGAATAAATTTGATTTTCAGTTTGAATACCAGGTTGCGGACGTCGGCGGATGCGCCATCGACAGCAGCGGCACGGCGCTACCATCCGAAACACTTGCACTGTGCGAAAGCAGCGGCGCCATCCTCTTTGGTTCCGTGGGCGGTCCGAAATGGGAGAATCTGGCGCCGGAAAAACAGCCCGAGCGCGCCGCGCTGCTCCCCTTAAGAAAGCACTTTAATCTTTTCTGCAATCTGCGGCCGGCAAAGGTTTATCCGGCGCTTGCATCCGCAAGTCCCCTGAAACCGCAAATCGTCGGGAGCGGCTTTGACATTCTCTGCGTTCGGGAGCTGACCGGAGGCATATATTTCGGTGCGCCCAAGGGAAGGCAAGGGTCCGGTCCCGAAGAAAAAGCATTCGACACCATGATTTATACCCGCCGGGAAATCGAAAGAATCGCGCGGGCTGCATTTGAAATCGCAAGGGGCCGAAAAAAGAAAGTGACCTCCGTCGACAAGGCCAATGTACTGACCGTCATGGTTTTCTGGCGTGAAATCGTCTGCAAGGTGGCAAAGAACTACCCGGATGTGGAACTGGATCACCTGTATATCGATAATGCGACCATGCAGCTTATCAAAGATCCCGGGCGCTTTGACGTACTGCTTTGTGAAAACATGTTCGGAGATATTCTGTCGGATGAATGCGCCATGCTGACCGGTTCCATGGGCCTGCTGCCGTCTGCAAGCCTGAACGAGAGCCGCTTCGGCCTCTTCGAGCCGGCGGGAGGATCGGCGCCGGATATCGCCGGCATGGGCATCGCCAATCCCGTGGCCCAGATCCTGTCCGCCGCCATGATGCTAAGGTACAGCTTCGGACAGGATCAGGCCGCAGCCGCCATTGAAAAAGCGGTTGACGACGTCTTGTCATCCGGAATTCATACCCGGGATATTGCAACGGATAAACTTCGATATGTCGGCACATCGGAGATGGGCACCGAAATTTCCGAGCGGATCATGAGTTCATGACTGCATGCAGCAAGTTTGTCACCCGGTTTGTTTCGCAATGCGTCAGTGATACGCTGGACGGTCTGCGCGACGGATTGTGCCATTTTTCAGATCCGAGCCGGGCAGCCGTCATTTTCTGCCTGGCTCCGGAATCCCCCGTTTACATCTGTGACCCACAGAATCTGCTTCGCGGGCATGAAACCATTTTCAGTTCTCTTTACCTGGAAGTTGACGGCTGCAAACGAAAGGTAAAACTCAATCCGGCCAAATCCGGTTTTGCCCACGTCCACCCGGAAAAAAACCTGCAACTGGCGGGGCTTGTCTCCTTTGGCGGGCGTTCGGCTTCGGTACCCTATCAGATGTGGTTTACGGAACATCATCCGGACACCTGTTCGGTGGGCCCTGTCGAAAGGTGGCTGGAGCATGCGGCGCTGCGGTTTTCACACGATATCGCCAATGGCAGCGAACTCTATACGGGCATTTCAGGCACATTTCTGAGAGAATATGCAACCCATGCGATTCGGGATCAGATTATCGATGAAATGAACCTGTCTCTGGGCTGGGATGCCCAGATTCGGGTCTATCCAGTTCTGGATGCCATCATGGGCATTTCCAGAACCCGGGAGGAAGGTGCATGGCCCAGGGGAGATCTGGTGTTTGTCGAACCCCGGTTTATACCCCGGATGATTTTTCTGGCGCGCTTCGGCAAATCGGAACAACCCCGGCTGGACAATCTGAAACATGTCCGCAAGCTGCTGCTTTCCGTGGAAGGCTCTGATAATAAACTGGTATCGGATGGCAAAGCCATTATCGGCATCTGCGACGGCAAATTGCCGGAATTCTCCATTTGCGCCAGTTTTTTCGGCGGGCATGGTTTTTTGAAAATCAATCAGGATACCCTCTGCAGTTTTGAAGCCGGCAGCTTCAAATCCACGATCCGCCGGGCAAAGCTGATCCAGGTGGAAGAGGCCCTGCTGGAATCCGATTTGTCACCCACGGAAGGAAATCTCCTCTTTAGAATCATTGCCGAGATCGTCCACAATGCGGAACAAAGAAAATTCGGTTGCACGCTGGTAGTGGATCTGAATCCGGAGCCGGTCTATATTTCGGGCCAGGCACTTGAAATCCCCCTGGATCTTGACAAGGAAAATCTTTTGGAGCTTGCCAAGTCCCTGTCCAAGGTCGACGGCGGCGTCCACATCGGCGCAGACCGTCACCTTCACGGATTCGCCTGCCTCCTGGACGGCCGTGCCATCGCCGGGGAGGATCGCGCCCGCGGCGCCCGCTACAACTCCGCGCTTCGGTTTTCCGCCGAGCATGCCGGAATAATCGTTGTCGTGGTATCGTCCGATCGCCCGGTTTCGGTCATCCAGAACGGCGTGGCCGTGAATTCCCAATGTTCCAGGGAACCCGTCGACTGTTGCAATTTCATCCCCGAAACCCTGCAAGACTGGATCTCGGCATCCGATACATAGCCGTCATTACGTTTATTTGAATTTGGCCCCCTTCTGATTTTGCTTGAGTGTTAGAAATCCATAAAATCATCCTTCTTTAAAGAAGCAATCGCTTCCGGAAGCAGTGTCCGGGACCGAGAAACAAATCTTTTTTTGATCATTGGCTTGACCCCGTCGCCGGTGCCGGCACGATGCGACGGGGAGACAGTCTTCTCCGTGCGTGAAGCAGATGCCGCTTCTCCGGGTGTTTTCCTTCCATGCCCGCCGATAAGTATTGCCATACTTTCAACCACGGACTTCAGGTTGTCGGCCTGATTGCTCATCTCGACGCTGAGCGAAGCAGATTCCTCGGCGCTCGCCGCCGCCTGCTGGACCACCCTGTCCATGGATGCAACCGCCGTGCTGACCTGCTCGACACCGATGGCCTGCTCTCGGGATGCGGCGGTAATATCGCCGACCAGACCCCTTGCCTTCAGCACACTGTCCGCGACCTGCGAAAATGCCGAATTCGTCTTGACCACCACATCAGAACCATCCTTGACTTTTCTGACGGTGCTTTCGATGAGACCCGCGGTATTGCGGGCCGCCTCGGCAGATCGCATCGCCAGGTTGCGGACCTCATCAGCGACCACCGCAAACCCGGCGCCGGCGGCGCCGGCCCGGGCCGCCTCAACGGCCGCGTTCAGGGCCAGCAAATTGGTCTGGAAGGCGATCTCGTCGATGGTTTTGTTAATCTTTGAGATTTCCTGGCTGGCAGCGGAGATCTGCTCCATCGAGCCGGTCAGCTCCGCCATGGAGTCATTGGCCTGATTTACCACCTGGCTGGCATGCTTGATAAGAACATCCACCTGCTCGGTGTTCTCCGCGTTCCGGTGCATGATGGCGGACATTTCCTCAAGGGAAGCCGATGTCTCCTCGATGGATGCCGCCTGCTCAGATGCACCTTCCGCCAGGGATTGGCTTTCCGATGAAATCTGACGGGACTCCAAGGTGACCTGGTTTGCGCTCTCCGCCAGTCCTTCGGCCACCCGAAAGATCGGTTTTATAATTTTATTCTGAAACATCAACCAGATAACAGTTAACGTCAGAATTAACAGTAATATATTTGATATATTTAACATTTTTAATGTTTGGATAGATTTC
Source organism: Desulfobacteraceae bacterium (assembly GCA_037442625.1). Lineage (GTDB taxonomy): Bacteria > Desulfobacterota > Desulfobacteria > Desulfobacterales > Desulfatirhabdiaceae > RAAP-1. The sequence continues at coordinate 10,012 of JBBIPX010000011.1, read as the reverse complement.
CTGACTTCTCCCAGTCGCAAATGTAATGCTTCTTCTTGTATTTTTTTCACATCAAGCAGGTTCTTCTTGATCTCCCTCCATAGGGGCGTCTCCGTCTTATTCAGAAGCGATATGGCTTCGTCCTGATTTCCGGCAATGGAATGTTGATTGATTATGGTTTTAACTGCATGGTCTTGATCCCATAACTCGCCAATTTTAATAATCTTTGCTTTTGTTTCGGAGTTCGATAATGTTTCGGCGTCCTTATTGTTTTTTATAAATTCTTCATGCGCCTGCAGGTAATTTGCTTTTGCCTGTTCGTCTTTTGGATTTATCAGAATGTTTCGGGTTGCCTGACCGGTCTGCAAGCCCATTGCATACATTTCGTTGATATCCATGAGCAGTATTTGATCGACGGTGACCATTTTTTCGGTGTTTGCGTTTAAATTCTGGCTTTGGAGATGCAGAATGGAAAAAGTAATAATCGATAATACCAGAAGCGTGGAGATAGCCGTTCCAAGCAGTGTGTTAATTTTCATAAAAAGTCTCTCTTTTTGTTAATGTCATGCTTATATGTTTCCCTGCTGGAGAAATTAAAATTGACGCCGATGGATCGGCTCCCCGCGACAAATCCCATGTCGAATTCGGATGTTTACTTCACCATCTTCTGTTCCAATTGTGCAATATCATCGGTGCTCAGCACTCGATCGATATCGAGAAGAATCTTGACGCCTTTGCCGATTTTGGCCATTCCGAGTATATAATCCGTGTTAAGTTTCGTTCCAAAAGTCGGGGTGTCCTCAATGACTTCAGCCTTGATACTCAATACCTCGGAAACCGAATCCACCACCACTCCTATCATCACATTCCCGGCTGTGCCCGCGATCTCCACCACGATGATGCAGGTGCGTTCTGTGTAATTCATGGGCTCCATGCCGAATCGACGCCGAAGGTCCAGCACCGGTATCACCTTGCCCCGAAGATTGATGACCCCTTTGACGAAATCGGGCGTCTGCGGTACGCTGGTGATGGGCATCATGCCGATGATCTCTTTTACCTTCAGAATTCCGATGCCATATTCTTCATCTGCCAGACTGAATGTCAGGTATTTCCCTTCCCTGTCAGCCATGGCATGTATGGCCTGATCCATCACTTGCATATGTTCTGCCATTTTGTTCCCCTTAAATATTTGTCATTGCGGCGTACTCTCAGTACGCCGCAATATATATCGGAAATTAAAAATCCTTAAAATCACTCTCATCCATGGGAATGATGTCATCGGGATTGACCGTTCTGGACCGTTGAAGTGACAGCGATTTCACTCTTGTGGATTTTGCAGCGGTCAATGCCTTGTTTTGTGAATGTTTGGGCCTGATTGCCGGTTTCAACGAAGGTCTGACGGTGATGGAACGTCCCTGAGATTCCGAGGCATTTCCCCCGACGATTGCTACCAGTTCATTGACTATGCTCTTCATCTGCTCTGCCTGAGCATTCATTTCTTCTGAAGAGGCTGCTGACTCCTCGGCGGTGGCGGCATTTTGCTGGGTGACCTTTTCCATTTCGATGACGGCGATATTCACCTGTTCGATTCCCTTGGCCTGTTCGCTGGAAGCGGCCGCGATTTCACCGATCAGGTCCCCGATTTTGGAGGTGCTTTCCGCAACCCGGGAGAAAACCGCGTTGCTCCGGTTGACATGTTCCGATCCTTCCCGGACTTTTTTGGAAGTTCCCTCGATCAGGCTTGCGGTGGTTTTGGCGGCTTCGGCTGCCCGAAGCGCCAGGTTTCTGACTTCATCGGCCACAACTGCGAATCCTGCCCCCGCTTCCCCGGCCCTGGCTGCTTCAACGGCCGCGTTCAAAGCCAGAAGATTGGTCTGAAACGCGATTTCGTCGATGGTTTTGATGATTTTCGAGGTTTCATCGCTGGCTTTCAGAATGTCGGACATGGAGGATGTCAGCTCGGACATGGATTTCGATGCAGTTTGAACGCTGTCGCCGGCTTCCTTCATCAGTGCATGGGCCTGACCGGAATTATTGGCATTCTGCTTGGTCATGGAAGACATCTCTTCCAGTGAGGCTGATGTTTCTTCGATAGACGCCGCCTGTTCCGAAGATCCTTCGGCAAGGGTCTGGCTGGCGGAAGAGACCTCTGAGGCAGCCGATGCGACCTGATCCGCGCCTTCATTGAGTCCTTCAATGATCCGGTAGATGGGTTTTGAAATGCCGCGGCTGAAAAACCAGATGCCTGTCAGGGCAATTCCCAGAAAAATGATGGATACCAGGATCATGGTCTTACGAATGGCAATGACGGAATCCATGAATTCGTCCACGGACTGGGTTACGCCGATGCTCCATCCGGTTAAATCCACAGGCGCAAAACCGGCTAATTTTTTTATGCCTTCAAATGTATAGGCGTCAACGCCGGTCTGGTGTCCCAGCATTTTATCCATGATTGACTTCATGTCCTTTAAAGTGGCCAGATTGAGTTCAAGAATATGTTTGGGGTTGGGATGGACAATGACCAGTCCGCTTCGATCCACCATGAAGGGATATCCGGTCTTTCCGACCTTTACGGCCAGAATCTTTTCAGACAGAATATCCAGTTTGAGAACGATTGCCAGGGCGCCTGAAAACTGCCCCGAAGGAGAATAAACCGGTATGCAGATGGGAAGCACCGGGTTTCCGGTTTTTTTGGATTTTACCGGAGTCGACAGGTTGATTTTGTTGGCTTTGGCATCGTGAAAGTATTCACGATCTTTTATGGAAATCCCTTTGTTGCTTCCGCCAACACTGTCTGCATAAACGATGCCATCCGCATTGCAGACGATAATGCTTTCATAGTTTTCTCCGATCAGCTTCATGGTATTGGACAGTTTTTGCTCCAGCCGCTGAATGTCCGCGGATGAGTCCGCAACACCGGTTGCAGCCACCTTGGCAGCCACTTCGACAGTGGTGTTTCCCACAGACAGATCCCTGGCAATCTTGATTTCTTCCTGCAGCACCATCTGGGTTAAATTGGACAGGTTTTTGGCGATGTTTGAAACGTTTTCTTCATTTGATGTCATCAGATCTTTGGACAATTGCCTGTCCGAAAAAATTGCAAAGGCCAGAAGCGGCAGCAACACGCACAGGGTGCCACCTGCCTGAAGCTTGAAATTAAGACTTCGGTTTTTCATTTTCTCTCTCTTTCATTTGGCGTCTATGTGCCATAGTCGCCCATGTCTATGATTACGGCACTTATTCAGTTCTTTTAATAGTCGTAAAAGCAAAATTAAGGCCGGCTGTTTATCATTAGAGCTAAATTCAAAACTCAGTAAAACCGTCCCACAGGCGGAAGCCGGTGACCAGAACCGTTTGAAAGGACAGGATTTCGGTTTTCGCCGGAATGACGACGATGGACTTTTGCAATTGGCTCATGCGGCTGATTTTCGTTCCAGAAGTGAAATTTCATCGGTACCCAGCACCCGATCGATATCCAGGAGAATCTTGACGCCTTTTCCGATCTTGGCCATACCCAGAATATAATCCGTGTTGAGTTTTGTCCCGAAAGTCGGGGTCTCCTCTATGACGTCGCCCTTGATACTCAGAACCTCTGAAACCGAATCCACCACCACGCCGATCATGACATTTTTTGCCGTACCCGCAATTTCGACCACGATGATACAGGTGCGTTCCGTGTAATCCATTGGTTCCATGCCGAATCGACGTCGCAGGTCCAGCACCGGTATCACCTTGCCGCGAAGATTGATGACCCCTTTGACAAAATCAGGCGTCTGCGGAACGGTGGTTATGGGCATCATGCCGATAATTTCTTTGATCTTGAGAATTCCGATGCCGTATTCTTCATCAGCCAGACTGAAGGTCAGGTATTTGCCTTCCTTGGCGGATATGTTATGAACGGCTTGATCCATAACGCGCGTAAATTCAGTCATTTTGTTCTCCTTACTCTAAGAAAGAATCCCGCAATATTGACGTTCATGAGCAGAAACTTGGTAATTCAAGGATGTCAATTATTGTCGGCGGATTTTTGCTGTCTGCGGGTGCTGGTTTCCATGCCGCTGATCACGACTGCAACCGATACGGCCGCCACGGCATTCATCAGAATAAAATCGACAAGCGCCGTCAATGCCCTTTCGTTGCTTCCGAAAATTGCATCATGTCCCTTACATCCCTTCTGTCAGAATCTCCATTATGACTGCTGCGTATTGTTGAGATGAAATACGCGTGTTTTCCGGGTCAGAAATCCGATTCATCCAGCGGAATCACTTCATTCGGGTTTACTTCCCGTCTGCTGGAAAGAAGCAGTTCCTTTTGTCCCGAGATCATTGCAAGCGCATGATTCCCGTGACCGGATACGGCTGCGGTCGAACGTTCGTGAGAAGTTTCGGAACCAGCTTGTTTTGCGGACTTTCCCGCTACAAGCGCCAGCAGTTCATTCACCATGCCTTTCATATCTTCCGACTGTGCACTCATTTCTTCTGCTGCGGAAGAGGACTCTTCCGCGCTGGCCGCATTCTGCTGCACCACCTTGTCCATTTCCGCAACTGCCTTGTTGATCTGATCGATCCCCTGGGCCTGTTCGGAGGAGGCTGCTGCGATCTCGGACACCAGTTCTCCAACCCTGGCCGTGCTGCTGGCCACATCTGAAAAGGCTTCATCGGTTCTGGTCACCAGAGAAGATCCGTCCTTGACCCGCTTGCCTGTTTCTTCAATCAGGGCGGCGGTGTTCTTGGCGGCTTCGGAGGCTCGCATGGCCAGATTCCGGACTTCATCCGCCACAACCGCGAATCCGGCGCCGGCCTCTCCGGCCCTGGCCGCCTCTACCGCGGCATTCAGTGCCAGAAGGTTTGTCTGAAATGCGATTTCATCGATGGTCTTGATGATCTTGGATGTTTCTTCGCTGGCTCTGGAGATTTCTTTCATGGATGCGGTCAGTTCCGTCATGGATGTGTTGGCCGTTACGACCACATGATTGGCGTTTTTCATGAGGCTGTCGGCCTGACTGGCGTTATCCGCATTTTGTTTGGTCATGGAGGACATCTCTTCCAGGGATGCTGATGTCTCTTCAATGGAGGCAGCCTGCTCCGATGCGCCTTCGGCCAGGGACTGGCTGGCGGAAGACACCTCTCCGGATGCCGACGCCACCTGATCCGCGCCTTCATTGAGCCCTTCGATAATCCGTCCGATAGGCCGGGTGATGCCACGGGTGATGAGGATAATCAGCATAAGGCTGATTAATATCCCGATGATTCCGGCGACAAGCAGGATGCTGCTGGAGCGGATCAGAATGCTTTCCACTCCGGCGGCGCTCTTTAAAGTTTCATCGATTCCCGCCACGGCCGTGGCTTCGGCCGATGTGGACAGCGCGTTTCCGGTTGCGCTTCGCGTTTTTTCAAGTTCGGTCAATGCGCCATAATTTTGCGCAAGCTTTTTCATGTTTGTTTTGTAGCTGGAAGCGGCGATCCTGATGTCTTCAAGCTGGGATATGACGGTGTCGCTGGCGGTTTTTTTCTGAATCGCACTTAACGAGTTCTCCATTTCCTCAAATTTTTTCGCGGATTCTTCGATGATCCGCGGGTCCCTGATCAACTGGCCATTCAAGGTGTCGAGCTGAATGACATAAACGAGCTGGATCACATCATTCATCTCCGTGATATTTTCAAGCTGTTCCTGCAGGGATGCCGACCTGGAATCGGTCTGGCTGAATCCGGAAGACATCGCTTCTGATTGATCATTTATGAATTCCAGGCAGGTCTTCATGAATTCCTGGGCCGCGGACTCGAGTTTCTTGCGGATAGCCTGAATTTCCTTTACGTTCTTTTCCGTATCATTCACAAATGATTCGTATTCCTGAAGTTTCCCGGAGGCTTTGGCGGCATTTTCCTTAAGGATTTTCAGTTCCGGAAACTTCGTGGTCAACTGGCCTGCATCCTGAAGATTTTGCTTCACTGTATTTAATTGTTCTCTGGAGGCGGACAGAAAGGATTCATCATAAGCGGCATCATAGCCGTACATGGCGGAAACGGCTCTGGAAGTCGCGCGCTCAACACCGCTGGCAATGCGTGTTTCGGGCATGTACTGATTGGATAAGATCTTGGCCTGATCCGCCACGCCTTTCATGATGTAAAGGGCGCCTCCCGTCAGTATCATGGCAATGGATAGTACAATCCCGAATCCTGCAAATATTTTTGAGCTCAGTTTCATAAACTGTCCTTTTTAAGATTATCGCTAACTTCCTTGGCACTCAGAATTCAGAATTCAGGAGTCAGAATTCAGACTCCTGAATACCTGCGCAGTTAAATTATTTCTTGTAGATTCCGCAACCGACGATCATGTCTCCGGACCTTTCCAGGTACATTGTCTTGGGCTCGATCTTTTTGGACACGGGGTTCATGAATTTGTAATCCTGCCAGGCAGTCGCCTGTTTCTTCATCAAATCGATGCGTTCTTTCATGAATTCCTTGCCGTCCGTGTCTTTCAGGTCAATCAATTCCTTGCCGACCATGCTCTTTTTCTGGCCGTGGGCCAGGCATTTGGCATTCATGTCGTAGACAACCACATACAGATCCCGATCGACGAATTTGCCCTTGGGATTGCTGATCTCTTCAAAGGCTTTTTCGTTGCCGTTGGATTTGATGTATTCGATGGCTTTCTTCACCATCGCAACGGCTTCTTCCTTGCTGCCTTCATCGCCTGCTGCGGCATAACCGGCCAAACATCCCATTGACAAAAATGCTGCGACACTTGCAATAATCAACGCTCTTTTCATAACTTGCTTCTCCTTTAAATTGTGCTTCTGGTTCACGGTTTTCCGGTCAATATGCCGGATTCTCTGATAGTCATCTTGATGCTGTATTCTATTGCCGTCATCTATATCGGAGTTTTTGCCTTAGACTTCACAATCATCGGACGCCTTTTGCGATTAAAAAAGGCATGTATAATTTATCCGTACCCATGATGTGTTTTGTCAGCCAGTCCTTTAAAAAATTGGTGATCTGGATGGGGTTGGATATCTGCCCGGAATCAAATTTCTGTTTCAGCTCCAGGACATAAGCTGCCAATTTATCATGTTTATCTTTATGAACTTGATAATCGGGATATTTGTATAGTTTGAAGAAGCTTTCTTCAGTCGCAAAATGGGTTTTGGTGTATGCCACCAGGTTTGTCAGTACACTGTCCAGAACATCCTTGCCCTTTCCTGCCTGCATCGCATCATACAATTCGTTTAGAAAACCCACCAACGCCTTATGCTGTTCATCAATTTTGGATATACCCACGCTGTAGTCGTTTTTCCATTCAAAAAATGCCATGTTAACCTCCTTTTTCAGATAGTAGTCAAAACCATAGATCATGACGGATTCATACGCTTTATTCACTGTTGGCCGCTCTGGCTGTTGGTTCGGATGATTCTGGCGGCTACTTCGGCAACCGTTGACATGTCGTCCGACAATAACGCCTGAAATCTTGGAAGCACCGACCGCCCGATCGTTCTGGAATGCTCGGAATCGTCCGGCAGGATCGTGATGACCTTCCGGTCCAGAATCTGAAGACGCATCACATTGAGAATTTCCTCGTCCTCCGAATCCAACAATAGAAAAACGAATAATGCCTCATCGGAGCGCATCTGGATCATCACATCCAGCAGTTCTTGGCGGTCAGTGATGATTCGGAAAGGCACTGTCATCCAGCCCAGCGCGTTCACCAGTTGCAGACATGCGGGATGGGTGATGGTTTTCGTAAATAGAATGAGTTTCACGGAATTGGCTCCTTGACTTGGTATTCAGCAAGAAAAGTGCCAGAAGTGAATAAATTTCAATATTTATTTGATTAACAATATAATCAGTTGGTTATGATTATAGCGAAAAAAGCGGGCTGACCGAAAGACCGGCTGTCCAATTAAAATGGATTCAAAATGACACTGCGGCGTATCGTTTTCCAATTATTTTGGATATTATGCGGATTTGTCTGTGGGCAGGGATAGTGTATGGTGTTTCAGCAGGCCGTACAGGCGCGAGCGTCCGAGTCCGGACAGGCTGCAGGCTTTTTCATGATCATCGGATGTTTCCGCCATCAGGCGCAGCAGATATTGCTTCTCGATTTGTTCATAGACGGTCCGCCTGAAGTTCTTGAGGGTGGGCAGTTCATCGGGCAGGAGAAACGGGGAGGCGGAGTCCCGGCATAAATTCGGGTCCTGATTTTCAGATCGGTGCGTTTCAATTCTTCCGGCGGTTGCAGCAGCCTGGATGTATTTTAAACGGATCGCACTGTCCAGGTGTTGGGGAAACAGGATCGGATTGGCAGGATCAACCAGGATTGCTTTTTCAATGGCATTGACCAGTTCGCGAACATTTCCGGGCCAATCGTGGCAGGACAGCATTTCCAGGAATTCCGGCAGCATGCCTTTGATCGGGATTCGGTGACGGCTGCATAGTTCAAAGACGTAGTGCATGGCCATCGCTTCGATGTCATTTTTTCTTGCCCGCAAGGGAGGAATGTGGATGGCAAACGTCCGCAGTCGGTAAAGCAGATCGCTACGAAATTGACCCTCAGTTACCATCAGATCCAGATCGCGATGGGTGGCTGCAACCAGCCTGAAGTTGCTTTCCCGCTCCCGGTGGGCGCCTACCGGGCGAAAACGTCGCTCCTGCAGCACTCTCAGGAATGATTTCTGGGCCACGGGCGGCAGCTCGCCCACTTCATCCAGGAAAAGCGTACCGGCGTCGGCCTGCGCGATCAACCCCTTTCTTTCTTGATCGGCTCCGGTGAAAGCCCCCTTGACGTGACCGAACAGTACGCTCTCGATGAGATGCTCCGGCAAAGCCGCGCAATCCACGATGACGAAATGCTTGTTGGTGCGAGGGCTGTTGCCGTGAATCGCCTGGGCGAACAGTTCCTTGCCCGTGCCGGTTTCCCCGGTGATCAGGACGTTGGCGTCCGTGCCGGCGCACTGGGCCACCTGATCGAGGCACCGGTTGAGCTCGGGACTCTGGCCGATAATCCGTCCGCGGTCCAGATTCCGGTGAGCGGGTGTGGTGGTTTTTTTCTGATGATAATCCAGCGCCCGTTTGATCTGCAGCAGGATGTCGCTGCGGGCAAATGGTTTCCGGATATAGTTCCAGGCGCCGCTCCGGATGGCCAGTTCGGCCCCGTCTGAATCTCCGGCTCCGGTAATGATGAGCACTTCGGGCTGGGAGGTTGCGGACCGGAATTTTGGCAGGGCGTCCAACCCGTTTCCATCGGGCAGGCGGACATCCAAAAACACAAGATCGAACGGATGATTCTGGACCAGTTGCAGCCCCTCAAAAAGGGTTGCGGCGGAAAAGGCCTGATGACCCGCATCCTCCGCCAGAATGGTAAGCAGATCCCTCAGGAGATCTTCGTCATCAACGATCAATATGCTACCCATTCAGCACGTCCTGGAAGGTTGTGGCCAAGTGATCGGCCGCAATTGGAGAAGATCCTGTCATCGTCACCCTTAATGAGAACTTTTCCTACATATACGTTACAACCATACTGATTTCAATAAGAAAATATTCAGAAACGGCAACCGGTTCAGACCATCCGGTTGATTTCAGCGAAGGCTTTTTCAATGCGTTTTCGGGAAATCGGAAAGGCGGTTTTCAGTTCCTGGGCGTAAAGAGAGACTTTGTATTCCTCGATCATCCAGAAAACATCTTGAACCGCCTGCTTCTTTTTGTCCGTTGCACGTATGGTGAGCCCGTCCTGAATCACCTGAAGTCTTTCAGACAGCGCTTGAATTTCCCGGTGCCTTGCCTGGTCCTTGTCAAAATCCAGCCAGGCCCGCTGGGCGCGGATTGCAATGGCCCGTATGTAGCGGATCAGGTGGGGGTAACGCTCAGTTTCATACAGCTCCATGAAATCTTCCGGTACCAGGGTATGAATCTGTACTTTAAGCGCATTCCAAAATTGCCCCGCGATCGTGTTAGAGGGGTTATTTCGAATCATGTTGTCAATCATGGCGATGGCTTCGGAAAGGACTTCAAGGACTTCCATGCTGCCTTCCAGCAGCTTT
>JBBIPX010000010.1:21342-48994 GCA_037442625.1 Desulfobacteraceae bacterium | reverse complement strand
GGCGATGGCTTCGGAAAGGACTTCAAGGACTTCCATGCTGCCTTCCAGCAGCTTTTTGGCAAGGGACGGCATATCCGGAAGCGTCTTTTCCGCAAGGGCGACGAATTCGCTTTCAGATCGAATGTTTTTTGCAAACAGTCGGACCATCAGGGCCTGATAGAGTTTTTTCTGGATTTTATTGATCCCGCCCCATTTTTCCGCCAGAGGGAGGCGATGCCGGGGGATTGTCAGATATTTCTTCACAAATTTCATTTCCCTGGCGTAGACGATCTCGACCAGTCCGGCAATGCCCCGGCAGTGGGCGTCAAGCGCCTCGCAGGGCTCTTCAAAAAGCCGCAGACTCACGATGCCGTTTTCCGGATGCTTGACCAGGGCGGGAAACAGGGTCCAGGTGATCCCGGCTGCCGCCTGGATGTCGATGGTATTCGGAATCTCCGCCATGTCCCACTGCAAGACGGACGGCCGTTCCCAGTTATCTCTGGCAAGCGCCAGGGCTTTGCTGTCGATGCGCTCGGGCGCCGGATTTTCCAGAACGGATTTGTCCCTGCCGCTGCTGATGACCTTGCCTTCGGGACCGGTAATGGCAATGCGCATTTTAAGATAATCCGGCAAGTTCTCTTCGGACCAGATCGATGCCGGAATGTCGATTCCGAACCGCTGGTGGATGAACCGGCTGAGGGCGTTTGCCAGAATTTCGGTTTCCCGGGGCATTTCCGTTACAAGTATGTCCACGGTCCGGGCGATGGGAACCAGTTTCTTCCGGTGGATCTTGGGAAGGGCCTTGATCATTGCCCCGAGTTTTTCCTTCAGGAGGCCGGGCACCATCCAGTCAAGCGATTCCCTGGGGACGGTCGGGGCAGCGACTGATGGGATATGAACAGTGAGTCCGTCTTCCCGGCTGCCGGGTTCAAAGCTGTACAGGCAAGAAAACAGGCTGCCGCCGAGTGCGACCCTGTCCGGATACAGCGCCAGCTCCCCGGAATCCGGCGCATACTGCAAGAGGTCCTCCCGGTTCATCAGGAGAAGGTCTTCCTCTCCCTGATCCTTTTTATCCTTGAGAAATTTCTGAAATGTCCGGATGTCGCTGATCGAATCCGGAATCCGCTTGCGGTAAAAATCATGGAGGTCCGCTTCACTGACAAGAATGTCCTTTCGCCGGAACCGGTTCTCCATGTCCTGAATTTCTTCAATCAGGCGCTGATTGCGGATCATGAATGCGAACGGTTTTTTGAAATCGCCTTCCACCAGCGCGCTTCGCACGAAAATGTTAGAGGCTTCCACAGGATCGATCCGACCATAGCATACCGGGCGCCGGCTGACGATAACAAGCCCGAAGAGACTGACCTGCTCGAGCGCAACGACTTCGCCGCGGCTGCGTTCCCAGTGTGCCTGGCTCCACGTATAGCGGCAAAGGGGTTTTCCAAGCTCTTCCAGCCAGTCGGGATCGATGCCGGCCACGATCCGGGCAAACAGACGGGAGGTTTCCACCATTTCGGCCGCCACGATCCAGTTTCCTGCCTTGTTGAACAGGCTGGAGCCCGGAAAAACCATGACTTCCCGATCCCGAGGCGCCTTGAAGATGTTTTTTTCCTTCTTCATGGCGATGCTGGAAAGAAACCCGCTCAGGATCGCGCGGTGGATGGCGCTGTAGCGGTCCGGAAAATTTCCCCCGGCATCTTTTTTACAAGGGGGAGTGGCCACGATTTCATTTGTTTTGTCGTGACGCGGGCCATACTTTTCAATGGGAATGATTCCGGACGTATTCGCAATTTCCAAAAGCTGGGAATGAATATCTCGCCATTCCCGCATCCGTTTAAACGATAGAAAATGCCGGCTGCAGAACCGTTTCAATTTGCCAGAAGACTTATCCGTATCCTGAATCTGGTGATAATGGTTCCAGATGTTTAATAGGCCGATAAAATCCGATGACGGATCCTGAAAAATCCGGTGCATGGCATCCGCCTGCTGGGCTTTTTCCACGGGCCTTTCCCTGGGGTCCTGGATGCAGAGCGCCGCGGTGATGACGGCAATCTCCGGAACGCACCCTTCGGTTCGGGATTGAAGCAGGATCCGGGAAAGCCGGGGATCTACCGGTATTCTGGACATGCGTCTGCCCAGTTCGGTCAGCGTAAAGCAAAGCCCGGATGACGGAGGACAGCCAACGGAGGACAGACGCTTCCTGTCTTTTGTTACCCGTTTCCCATCGTCCGCCGTCTGCCTGCTGTCATCCGTCATCCGTCTGCTGCCGTCTGTCTTTCGGATGGCGCCGAGCTCGGTCAGCAGGTCAAATCCGTCCTTGATGCTTCTGGAATCGGGCTGATCAACAAACGGAAAATCCGCGATGGATCCCAGCTTCAACGCCATCATTCTCAGGATGACTTCGGCCAGATTGGATCTGAGGATTTCCGGGCGCGTAAACCGGGGACGCGACAGATAATCTTCTTCGGAATAGAGCCGGATGCAGATGCCGTTTTCCAGGCGGCCGCAGCGCCCCTTTCGCTGATCCGCGCTGCTTCTGCTGATGGGCCGCACCTGCAGGGATGTGGTCCGGGACCGGGGAGTATACCGGGAAATCCGGGCAAGGCCCGCGTCAATCACATATTTGATGCCGGGAATGGTCAGGGATGTTTCGGCGATATTGGTGGCGACGATGACTTTCCGGCCCACGGCGGGAGAAAAAACCCGGGCCTGATCCTTTGCGGAAAGCCTGGCAAACAGGGGAAGAACGGTGATGTGCGGAAGGTTTCTGCCCGCAATCAGCTCACAGGTTTCCCGGATATCCTGTTCGGTGGGCATAAAAATGAGCACATCGCCAAAAGACTCCTGGCGGCACAGCCGGTCTAATGCCTTCACCGCCAATTCCGCGGGGGTCGGTTCGCAGTCCGTATCGGATAGCGCGGCCAAAGGCGGATTCGGCGGTGCATCCGGTGTCAGGTAGCGGACTTCCACCGGGTACATGCGGCCGGACACTTCGATCACCGGCGCAAGATCAAAGGCTTTGGAGAATTTGTCCGTGTCGATAGTGGCGGAGGTGATGATCAGTTTCAGGTCGCTTCGTTTCCGGAGCAGGGTCTTTACGATGCCCAGGATAAAATCGATGTTGAGGCTTCGCTCGTGGGCTTCATCCACGATAAGGGTGTCGTAGCGCTTCAGAAAAGGGTCGCTGAGCGTTTCCGCAAGCAGGATGCCGTCGGTCATGATCTTGATGATCGAATGGCGGCTGGTCCGGTCGGTGAAACGGATTTTATACCCGACGGACTGACCGAGAGGCTCGCCCAGCTCTTCCGCGATGCGGTTTGCCACGGTCATGGCGGCAATTCTTCGCGGCTGGGTGCAGCCGATGACGCCCGAAAGCCCGCGGCCGGCATCCAGACAGAATTTGGGAATCTGGGTGGTTTTGCCGGAGCCGGTTTCTCCGGATACGATCACGACCGGGTGCCTGCATACGGCCTGGATGATTTCGTCTTTTTTATCAATTATCGGAAGGGCGGGATCATAGATGCGTTCGGGAAGGCCGGCGCCGACGTATGGCGCAGGACGCGGATAGGCAACTGCCTGTTGATGCGGATTATTAAATCGTGAATGCATGGCTTGGGAAAGTGATAATCATGATGGTGTCAATGGGGACGAAAAACTCTTGGTCGTGTTCCGGGTTCCCCCTTTGATAAAAAGGGGGAAGAAGGGTCTTTCTGAGGAACGGAGCGGAAAAAATCGATCCGTCAACTATTCGGATTCTGAATCGCTTGCGGAATCCGAAGGAACTGAGGCTTCTGATGCAGCGGCGGGACTCTTTTTCTTGTTGTACCGGCGGCGTCTGCGTTTCTTTTTGACGGGTGCGGGCGCAGTGGAGGCTTCGGGCTGGACTTCCGGCGATTTTCCGTCAACATCGGCTATGGTTACTTCAATTGGTTCCGGTTCGCTTTTTGGAACCTCGGGCGTGAATGTTTCCTCAAAATCCATGATGTCATCATTTTCAACCGGATCGGTGGATGTTGCGGAAAAATCAAACCCTTCGGGCGGCTTCGGGGCAAAACCGAAAAAAGTGCCTGGGAAATAATTTTCTCCCCGCGGAATGACGAATTTAAAGGCCGGCATTTCTTTTCTGCGATCGGAACGTTCGGGGCGGTCCCGGTCGCTCCGGTCGGAACGGACGCCGCGTTCACCGCGTTTGGACCCGGCAGCACGCGGTTTTCGTTCGGGTTTGCGGGATCTGTCCTGCGAATAGCGGCTGCGGGGAACAGGCCCGGCCTTGTCTTCCTTGAACCAGTCGTCTTCGGGCCATATCACGGGAATTTTGGCGTTTAACAAGGCTTCCAGCGGTTCCAGGTGAAAGACATAGGCTTCACAGGCAAAGGCGATGGATTTGCCGGTTTTTCCGGCCCTTGCTGTTCTGCCGATGCGATGGACATAATTTTCAGGGTCCTGGGGAAGATCGAAATTGATGACATGGCTGATATCCTCCACGTGAATCCCGCGGGATGCCACATCGGTTGCGATCAGCATCTTGATCTTACCTTCCTTGAACTGTTCCATCAGCTTGAAACGCTTCTGCTGCGGCAGATCACCGGTAATTCCCTCTGCCGGCCACCCGTTGCCCTTGAGTTTGGCGGCCAGCCATTCAACACCGGACTTGGTATTGACAAAAATCAGGATGCGCTCCCACGTCTCTCTTTCCAGAATCCCCAGAAGCAGGGACAGTTTCTGGTCGGAACCGACATGTATCAGGGACTGCTCGATCCCGTCAACCGCAACGTCTTCGGGGGTGATGGAAATAAATTCCGGAAGGTTCATGTACTCGTATGTCAGCTCCATCACCCGGAAGGAAAGGGTTGCGGAAAAAAGCAGGGACTGGCGTTTGTCAAAGCGGGGCAGCTTTTGAAGGATAAACCGCATGTCTTTGGAAAAGCCAAGATCCAGGAGCCGGTCCGCCTCATCGATCACAATGATTTTAACGCCGGCGGTTTTGAATATGCCCTGCTTGAAATAATCAATGATTCTTCCAGGCGTGCAGATGACGATATCAACGCCGCTTCGCAGAATATCGGCCTGTTTTTGGTAGTCCACGCCGCCGACAACCTGAGCGATCGCAAGGCCCGTGTATTTGCCGATAAGGCAGGCTTCCTCATAAATTTGCAGCGCCAGTTCGCGGGTGGGCGACACGATCAGGGCGCCCGGCTCGCCGGGTACCCTTGCTTCTTCGGCCAGCAGGCGGGTGAAAACGGTTACCAGAAAGGCGGCTGTTTTTCCGGTTCCGGTTTGGGCCTGTCCGGCCACATCCATTCCGGATAGGGAAAGGGGCAGGGTCTGGGCCTGAATCGGCGTGCACTGGGTAAATCCCGCCTCTGTCAATCCTTTCAGGACGGGTTCGGGCAGATTCAGTTCGTCAAAATAAGTTTGGGTGAGAAATTTCGGCTTGTCCGCCCGGGGTGCTGGGTTGGGTTCATCTTCATGTATGTCAGTCATTCATTATCCTTAATTTTAATTTTCCTGTAAAAGGACTGCAAAGGGAATCAGTCCCCGTTTTCTTATCGGTATGAGGGCGTTTCATCCGAATCATGAATTTATAAACGGCGCAAACGGCCTGTTCTATTTTTTGCATCATTGTACAGCATACTCTTTTTACAGGAAATATCAAGCGTTGTTGCAGGCTGGAATATCTTGCTGCCTGAATGAAAATATTACTTCGATTTTGCCTGATCGAGCGCCTGCCGCAGTTTGTCTCCGAGGGTACCAACCGACTGGGCGGATTTCTGAACGGAATACTGCTGCCAGTTGTCGTCTTCCGGAGCATCCAGTCTCAGAGTGATTCTTCTGTCATTCGGTTTGATTTCGTCAATCACCACGGTCATGGCGCGGCCCGGCTTCAGAAATTCAGCGCCGGAAGGCTGTCCGGAGGACCGGATTCCGGCAAGCGGCAGGACTCCGTCAATTCCCGGCTCCAGGGTGATGATATATCCCCACTTTTCCCTTTTTTGAATGATGCCTTCAAGGGTCTGTCCGGTCCTGTACTTTTCCGGCACATCCATCCACGGGTCGCCTTCCGCATCCTTGATGCTGAGGGAAACGCGTTTTTTCAGCAAATCGATTTCCTTGATCAGGACAAAAACCTCATCCCCTGGATGAAGAAAGTCTTCCGGGCGGTTGACCCGTCGGGTGTAGCTGATTTCAGAAAGATGAACCAACCCATCGATGCCGGGGGCCAGCTCCACAAAGGCCCCGAAAGGTGCCAGCCGGGTGATTTTTCCTTTTACCCGATCCCCGGCGTGAAACTGATCCCCGACATGACTCCACGGATTATCCAGAACCTGTTTGACGGACAGGGCAATCTTCGGATCATCATCCGGCCTCGGCTGAATCGCGGTGACAACCACCTGAACCGTATCATCGGCCTTCAGGACATCCTCGGGTTTTTCAATGTGAGACCAACTGATCTCGGATATCGGAACAAGGCCCGTCAGTCCGGGTGTCAGTTCGATAAAAGCGCCGTAGGGCATGATCTTTGCCACCCTGCCGGTACAAACGTCACCAACAGCGAGCTTTTCCAGAAAAAGCGCTTTTGAACGCTCCATTTCCTGTTTCAGCAGCTCACGCCGGGATACAACGATATTTTTCCCTCTTTCTTCAAATTGAATGATCAAAAAATCAAATGACTGCCCGATGAAGGACTCCGGATTTTCGATATGAGCGATGTCCATCTGACTGACCGGGCAAAAGGCGCGGGTGTGATGAATGTCTACATGAAATCCGCCCTTGCATTGTTCGGTGACTTTTCCGTTTACCGGAATTGCGTTGCGATAGGCTTCAATGAGCAGGGTGTTGTCACCGGATCCGGAAAAGGCCCTGGAAAGCAGGATTTCATCCTCTTTGACGGAAACCACGTACAGCTCGACGATATCCCCGATTGCATATGGGAGTTCACCCTTGGAATCGAGCAGATCCGCCCTGCTGGCGATTCCGTCGATCTGGGTTCCGGTGTCCAGAAAGACGGAATCTTTTCCAATTGAAATGATGCGGCCGGATATTTTATTTCCGATATCGACGTTCCGGGTGATTTTGGAGCTGTAGGACTCCAGCAGCTCCGCAAAACTAGGTTCTGCGCCATCTGCCGGGATATCATTTTCAGAAAAGGATGTCATCAGTCGTTTCCTTTATTGTAACAGAATGAATGCCACCGGGCGTCATCTTCGATGACGTCCTGTTCAATGCAGCCGGATAGTCGCGGTTGCCGGCTGCAGAGAATCCCGCTGGTTCGGATTATTATGAAGGAACTATCAGATAAAACAGACCGGATGTCAATCATTTACAGTATCCCGGCGGAAAAGGAAAGCAGTGCCGAGGATCTATAGGGCATGCGTATTGTTATGCCGCCAGTGCTTTGCAGGCAACCCATTGCGCGTGCGAAGCCCGCAGCTTGCCGGCATCGTCTTTGGCATCTGACAGGGATAGTGCGGCGGCGTTCTTTTCATAGAATGTGTCCGGCTCGTATGTCCAGCCGGATGCCAGTCTTTTTTCCTCTTTTTTGATGGCTGCGCGGATATACCGACCCAGCAGGGGAGCTGCAAAGCGGGATTTCCATCCAAAGACGGCGTAAAGATCGGTTAAAAGCGACTCCATGCGCTGAGCCATCTCGGAATTCTTTTCGTACCATTTTTTCATGGCCCATACGGCGCCGACCGAGGATATCCCCAATGAGCGGATTTCCCATAAAAAACGATTCCGGACGCGCGGATTTACGTGGTTTTTATGTCGCTGCCAGCCGGTCAATTGGGTTCGAATCAGGCGCGCCAGGCTCGGCCCGTTGACTTTAAAATCCTGGAGAAAGGCTTTGTGGAGAAAATTTTCTTCCAGTCCGTTATGAATATGCGGATGACGGAAATTGAACCGGTACTGTCCGTGGGCGTCGGCGTGCGGGAATTCAGAAGGATCGAGAAGTGTTTCCTCCGCTTTGTGCTTTGCGTACAGCGGCGTGCCGGAATTTGGGGTATAAAGCATGAACTGGTGAAAGTCGGTCCCATGACTGACTGCATGAGCGATAATCCGATCCATGTCTTCCGGCCGGTGGTGCTCCATACCGATGATGGAAGACCCGAGCACCCGGATGCCGTGAGACTGTAAAGAGCGGACCAGCGCCCTTGTATCTATGTTTTTAAGTTTCTGATACGGACTTTCCTCACCTTCAAGCCCCATCCATACCCACGAAATGCCAAGACTGACAAGCTGCTCCATGCTGTATGACTGCAAGACGCGGGCGGAGCTGAAGACATACAGCGCCCAGCTCTTGTTGTTGGTTTCAATCAGTTCCAGAAGTTTCAGCGCTCGGCGGCGGTGCAGCAGAAAATTCTCATCCATGACAAAGAACGACTTGATTCCAAGCTGTTTTTCCAGTTCGCACATGACGTTGAAAAGCGCTTCTCCGGTTTCATAGAAATTGACGAATTTCCCTTTGCCGCCAAAAAGCGCCGAAGTTGAACAGAAGTTGCAGCCGACCGGACATCCGGCCGAGGGAAGGAGCATGGCGGCAGTGTCGCCGGGCTTTTCCCTGAGCGTCATTCCCATGATGCGGGTGCCATATCCCGAATACGTCAGCGGATGCCGGATCGGTGCATGCACATCCTGACCCAGATATGCCCTGAACCACGCTACGCCGTCTCCTTTGACGATATGGTCGGCGCGGATGATGCTGTGAATATTCTCCAGGTTGGCGATGTGTCCGCCGAGTACAAGGGTCGCCCGGGGCTGGTGACGGCGCACCAGTTCGCACATCCGGATGACTTTACCGACGTTTGGAATGATCGCGCTGATTCCGATGATATCGTAGGCGTTGTTCGTGATTTCATCGATAAAACGGTCCTGATCCGGAAAATCAAGCAGGGTGCACGGCGCATCGATGTTGTTTTGAATGAGCATCAAACCGAAGCTGCGATGAAACATGCGAAGGGAAAATGCGCCCTGAAACCGGGTCACCTGATTCTGATAAAGTTCCATCGGGTTGATTTTCCGGCTGCCGAATGCATCGTCTTGTGCGTAGGGGCCGAAAACGCTGGTTAAAAGTATCCTGGCCTTGGATGCCAGTGGATGAGGGGTTGCCATGATGCCGTCTCCTTGGTTGTATTTGCAGAGGAGGCGTCATCATACCTGAATATGCCGGCGACAGACAGCAGGCCGGCTGTTTTATTACAATGATATTACAAAGCAGATGGACAAAAGCCGAAGGCGAAGGGGGGCATACAATTGTTTTTCGATACCGCGCCGGCATGCGCTCAAAATTAACCGATGGTCTCAATTGCGGCAAACCGGGGCTCATGCAGCGGTATGAGGATGTCGGCCAGGGCCTTGACTTTCAGCAACAGGTTATATGACTCGACGACATTGAGATGGGTTCCCGGCGGGATGACTTCCAATTCCATGGCCTTGACAGCGGCCGGCGGTTGAAAATTCTCCTGGATGACGCAAAAGCCCGTTATGGCAGCCTTGCCTTTCGGCGTTTGCACCAGCACCGTCATTCCGCCCGGTGTGTGCGCCGGTGTGTGCAGGACAGAAATGCCTGGAACGATCTCCATGTCTTCATGCACGTTCCGAATCTGGTTATTTTCTTCAATTTCGCAAATAAAGTCTTCCATGTACCGATAATCCAGCGGATGGGGATTGTGAATGGTTTCCAGTTCTTTTTCATGGATATAAAACCGGGCATTGCCACATTTATAATCGTTTTCGCAGTGATCGTTGTGAAGGTGGGTATGAATGACCACATCAATATCCTCCGGCTCCAGGTTCCAACGCGCCAGGCCTTCTTCAAACCGGTAAATTTTGCCGCCGATGGCCTTTTCCCGTTCCGGGGATTGAATCGGGTTCATTTCACCCGTGTCTACCAGAATTTTAGGCCCGTTTCCTTCAAGATACCAACAGTAAATCGGAATGGTATAGGTCTGTCCCTGACCGTACTGATAGGTCATCATGCTTTTGTCAAAAATCTTTGTTCCCATAACAATGGGATGAATGCGGTATGTTTCCATAAAATCACCTGTTCAATATGGGTAAACGAACATCTGTGCGCTCAGATTACTGCTTTGGAGGAAAATCTGTCAAGAGGGGAATCGGCATCAATCATCCGAATATTGACTTTTTACAAATTGATCTGTCTTAACTTCTCTTAAGTGGTAAGTATCATCTTGTATTTTAAATCTATTTTCTGATATTAAGCTGAATATCAAATTTACCTCCAATAAACGGTCGATTTCATCAGGGAGTGCTTCTCGCAAATACATTACCATTTCAATTAATGAGGAGATCGGCATGGCTGTGAAACCCAGTTATGAAGAACTGGAACAAAGGGTCAGCGCTTTGGAATCAATCGATATCTGCGAGCTTAAGAAATCGAAAGAGATGCTGCAAAAGCGCGCCGATGAGCTTATCGCGCTGAACGCACTGGGCAGGCAATTCGTTTCTGCGCTCACTTTGGAACAGACCTGCGAGGTTGGGTTAAGGGGCATGGTCAGTGCAGTTCATCCAGACATGGCTTTTCTTTTCCTGCGGGTTGGGGAAAGACTGATCTTGCAGGACGTTATGCCGTTCCAGGCAAGGCAAAAACTGGGTAATTTTCCCGAACACCGGGTCGGCGAGTGCTTGTGCGGCCTGGTCGTCACGGAAAATGCGCCGATATTTTCCCTCAATATTTTTGACGATTCACGCTGCACATGGGAAGAATGCAAGAAAGCCGGCATCACCTCTTTTGCCGCGCTGCCGCTGAAAAGCGGTGATGAAACCATCGGAGTCATCGGTCTGGCCTCTGAAATCGAACGGGATTTCGAACAGCAGGCCGGGTTTCTCGAAACACTGGCAATCCAGGTTGCCGCTTCCCTGGTGAACGCCCGGCTGTTTGACGCCGTTCAGCAGGAACTTGCGGAACGAAAGCGCGCTGAAGTCTCGGCGCATTACGAAAGAGAAAGATTCCAGACCCTTTTGCAGCATGCACCCATTGGCATTTTAACAATCGATAAAACCGGAAGATTCACCTATGCCAATCCCAAGTTTGCCGAGATCTTCGGCTATGGCCTAACGGATGTTCCCGACGGAAGAACCTGGTTCCGGCTGGCCTATCCGGATCCTCAGTACAGAAAACAGGTCATCGATGACTGGAAGAATGATTTAAAAGCCATCCGTCCGGGAGAACAGCGGCCAAGGGTCTTTGATGTCGTCTGTAAAGACGGCGGCAGAAAAACAATTAATTTCATTCCGGTAAGTCTGGAAACCGGAGAAAATCTGATTGTCTGCGAGGATATCACCGAGCGGCTGACCCTGGAGGACCAGTTGCAGCATGCCCAGAAGATGGAGGCTGTCGGTATTCTGGCAGGCGGGGTCGCCCACGACTTCAACAACCTGCTCCAGGCAATCAGCGGATATACGCAGCTTCTGCTGATGGATAAGATCGACGGGGACCCCGATTATTCCAGGCTGCAATCGATCGAAAAAGCGATTGCCCGGGCGGCTCAGCTTGTCCGGCAGCTTTTGCTGTTCAGCCGCAAGGAGGCGGCTGCAAGACGCAATGTTAATATCAACCAGGAAATCGGGCAAGTTGTCAGAATTCTGGAACGCGCCATTCCCCGGATGATCGAGATCGAACTTCGTCCGGGCAGCCGGCTGTGGACGATGAAAGCCGATCCAGCGCAGATCGAGCAGGCTTTGCTGAACCTGGGGATCAATGCTGCAGATGCCATGCCGGATGGGGGACGACTCGTCATTCAAACCCGGAATGTGGTGATGGCAGAAAACCATGCGCGGCAGCACATCGGCGCTCCGCCCGGCAATTACGTGCTTCTGAGCGTTTCCGACACCGGTTGCGGCATGGATAAGGAAACCCTCTCCCACATCTTTGAACCCTTTTTTACCACCAAGGGAATCGGCAAGGGCACGGGACTGGGTCTGGCTTCTGTTTATGGAATCGTCAAGGGTCACGGTGGATATATACACTGCGAGAGCAGCTCCGGCCAGGGAACGACATTCACGATTTATCTGCCGGCCATCGGACATGAGGATGCCGACGCATTCCCCCATTCCCTGGAAACGCCGCCTGAAGGGGGTACGGAAACCATCCTTGTCGTCGACGATGTGCCGGACATCCGGCGGCTGACTTCACAAACCCTTCAGCGTTTCGGCTATACGGTCCTGACCGCCGACAGTGGCGAGGAGGCGCTTCAGATTCATGCCGAGAGGAAAGTGCCGATCGATTTGACCATCCTGGATCTTGGAATGCCGGGAATCGGCGGAAACCGGTGCCTGCGGGAGTTGCTGGCGGGCAACCCGTCCGCGAAAATACTGATTGCCAGCGGGTATTGCGCCGATGACACGGTGAAAAAAGCCCTGGAAGCCGGAGCTGCCGGTTTCATCGGCAAACCTTACCAGATCACCGAGCTCCTGACCCGGGTGCGGGGCTTACTGGAAGAACCCGAACAGTCGCAGGATACGGCCTGACAAAGCCTTGCGCGCCGTCTATTTGCGAACATCTCTTCCGGTATTCGGCGTTTAAGCGCTGGAACGGCTTCGCGTAAGCGCGCCGTAAATCCGGGGCAGTCTGGCCGGAAGCTCCCGGACATCCGAAATTACATTGTGGTGGACATTTCCGTAAAGATCATCGAGCCTGGCGTCGTTATGCATGTTCACGGTGACGGCATGGGTATGAATACGGCGGGAAAAGGCCTCCCCGATGGCTTTGCGGGTATCGGAAACGGCATATCCCTGCTTGTAGTCAACATCGTTGGGAAAACCGTCCCCCAGAATAACCATCAGTTTGACGCCGGCCGGAATTTTATCAAACCGGGCGGTCGCATGACGGATGGCGGCGCCCATCCGTGTGCCGCGCTGGGGGGCAAGGCCGCTGATACGCCTGCGGACGGCTTTGTTCAGGGGCTCATCGAATTCCTTGATGTGGGTAAAATCCACGGAAAGGCGTCCGTTTCCGGAAAAACCGGCAATGGCAAAAGTATCCCCCAAAATATCAAGGGCTTCGCAAAACAGCACCATGGCCTCTTTTTCAATATCCAGTATCGTGGCGCCGGTACGGGAAGGACTACTTTCCAGGGTATTTCCCGTTGAACGGGAAAGATCAACCAGCAGCAGGACCGCCACATTCCGCTCCTGCTTGATTCTTTTGACGTAAAGCCGGTCCGAGGGAATCAGGCCTGCCTTTTTATCCAGAACAAAATCAAGAACAGCCCGGTAATCCAGTTCATCGCCTTCCGTCCAGTTGCGCAGCAGCTTCAGTCCCCGGGGTTTCATCAGCTCGAAGGCGTAGCGGATCTGGCTGATCAGCTCCGGATAACGCTCCAGGGTCTGTTCGTAAAAATCGGCTGCAGCGCCTTCCGCGATGCGATCCACAACCCGAACGTGATTGTGCAGATAGTCGCTGTGAAGACTGTCCCACTCCCGGTACCAGGTTGCCGGGAGCGTATCAGAAATGGCGGCTGAATCCATCAGTCCTGGAATTGCCGAAAGGTCCGGATCCGCAAGGTCAAGGGAAATATCGCCGGCATGATCGGCACTTTTTGACATGTCCGAAGCTTGAGATGTCCGGATCAGTTTGAGAATATCATCCCTGCCGATTTTTCCCCGGCGTTGCATCAGCAGTTTTCTGATTTTGGATTTGTGAACCGTGATTCCATTTTCCGCAAGCCGCTGCTTCAGATGCGCTGCTTTTGTCTCCATGGGCGTGTCCATTGCCAAATCCGGTCGCAGGCCTCTGCCAAAAGGGGTGCTCAGCCGGTGATCGTTTTTACGTCCGGCAGCTTTCAAACAGGATTCAATCCGGGAATATGATTTCCGGACCAGAACGGCGCAGTCTTCAACTCTGGCGGCTTTATCGATGTTCTGATAAAATTCCCGGACAATGCCGTCGAAGTCGAAAACAGCCGTTGATCCTGAAACCTTTGAGGGTATTCCCCGGATTTCAGTATCCCGCATGCCGAGCGCAATTTTTGCATAGAGAGCTTCGAGGGGAAGACTTTCACGACCGTCCGGATGCATGCGATTCGCCTCCCCGATCAATACCGGCAGCGACTGCCGAACAATCCCCGGATACCGCGCCTCCAGAATGACCCGTATCCGTCCGTGCTCAAAAACAGTCATCAAATCAGCAGCCAGTGCGGGATTCGGGAAGATCCGGCAAAAGCGGCTCATATCTGAAGCCGTTACAGTATCCTTGGTGTTTTTTGGCTCCGGGGCACCGCCGTTTAGAACATCGGTTTGCGATATTTGCTCGATGTTTCCTGTTCTCTGATTTCCGGCGGTTGTGGAATCGCCGCAGGCATCGAGTGCGATTTCCAGGTCGAATTCATAAGTTCCGAATTCATGGTAACCGGCTTCAAGCCGGATCAGGCATTTATAGAGAAAAAGGTTTGCCGGTTTATACTTAAAACAACTGATTTCATCCGGCAGATAAATGCGGTTTCCGCAGGAACAGACCTGCGGCGGTTCGGGTGTGAACCCGTCGGTTTGCGAAAGCTCGGACAACGGCAAGACAAATAGGTCTTTGCCGGTTCTGGCCTGAAGATAACGGTTTGCCCATTGCCGGATCTCAGAAAAGCATGCGGCAATCTGAATTTCGCTCACCAGATCCAGCGCCTGCCGGGATTCAAGGGATAAGAATCTGGCTCCCGCCGCCTTGTCATGAGAAAAACGGGTCAGCCCCGCGGACACGAATCGTGCCAAAGCTTGACTGTCCAGCAAGGCGGTTCCCCGCTGCATGCCGTCCAGAAATCCATCCACAAGTCCGGGGTCTGCGCAGGCGATCCGCATCAGTTGTCCGGTCTGGAAAAGCCGGCGTGAATGAGAAAATAATCGTACGGCATTCGGGAGGATGTGGCAGAGGTGTTTACACTGGTTGTAGGAAAGCTCCGGGGAAAGTACACTCTCAAGAAGCGCCAGAAAGGCAAGGCTGGATGCGATATCTTCGGATTCAAGGAGATAAGACAGCGCTTCAAGCGGACTTCCCAGCGTGTATGTTCCGATTTTCAGCAAGGCGTCTGTCGTATCGAAATATTTTTCAATCAGCCTGTTGTTTGCAGTTTTCAGCACCGGAACCAGGTGGATGGCCATGATCCTGCCGATTGCGGCATTTTTTTCTCCGGCATCCCGCACTTTGCTACGGAACATCTCGACAAGTTCCGGAGCGATTCTTCCGGCAATTTCGATAAATCCTGCTGCAATCGCTTGACCATAGCCGGTTTCAAGGGACAGCCCCCGGATCGTCTCCGCAACGATCAGCGCCAGATCCGTATCTGTTACGGGCGGAAGGCGTGCCGATAATTTATCCTGAACCACGGCTGCGGTTTCCGGGTCGGCCAGGAACAGAGCGGACATCAGTTCATCGCGCGCCGTCAAGTCTTATCTCTCATGCAGGGTCCAGTTGAACATTTACGAAAACGCCCCGTTTTCTGTCTAAAATTGTTTTTTAAGTCATCGCATCACTGCGTTATCGGCAAACAAAGAGCAGAAGAAGTTTATCATCATGTGCAACCAATGTCACCATCATTGTCGATTGTAGAACGCAACAAAGACGTCATCAGGCGTTCAACAACGGATTGACAACCGGGGCCGCTTTTTTGTTGCTAAACCAGTGCCGGCTATAGTATTTTTTTCCAGAACGGCATATCCTTTCATCATGTAAAGGATATGCGCTACACCCCTCACGGGCCAATCCGTGATGATTCGCGGTTTGTTGTTTGGTTTTCAACCGCACTGTCTTCATCTGATACAACCGGCTGCTCAGTGGAGGTCCATCATTAAAATCAACGATAAGCAACTCGCAGAAACGATTGAACCGCGCAGTCCCTCCGGCATGGCGTTTTTTCAGGCAAATGATGCTTTAAAAATGATTTTAGACAAGAGCCCTTTCGGGGTCGCGGTGATCGGCAGAGACAGGAAGGTCCGGTGGGCCAATCAATATGTTTGCAGGCTGGCCGGCGTGTCAGACCCGGCTGAACTTTGCGGCAAGGAATGCGGCGAATATTTTTGCCCGGCTTCTCAGACCGAGTGTCCGATTCTGGATATGCATCAGGTGGTTGACAATTCCGAAAGGGTTTTTCGAAGAAAAGACGGCCTGGAAATTCAGATCCTGAAAACGGTTATTGAACTCGAAATGAACGGCGAACAGGTCCTGCTGGAAACCTTTGAGGACATCTCCGAGCGAAAACGCGCCGAGCATGCACTGCGGGAAAGTGAGGAGACATTCCGTCTGACATTTGATTCCAGTCCGGATGCGGTGAATATCAACCGCCTGGAAGACGGCTTGTTCGTGGATGTCAATGAAGGGTTCATTCGGATGTCCGGTTACGCCCGTGAAGAGATTATCGGAAGGACATCCCTGGAAATGAACATATGGCATGATCCGGCAGACCGGGACAACGCTGTCCGGGAGCTCCTGGAAAATGGTTATTTCGAGAATTTTGAATCCCGATTCCGCAAGAAGGATGGCGGTCTGATTACCGCACTGATGTCCGCCAGGGTCATTTCCCTGAAAGGTGTCCCGCATATCATTTCCATTACGCGCGACATTACGGAACGCAAACTGATCGCATCAAAACTTCAACAGGCCCAGAAATTTGAAGCAATCGGCACCCTTGCCGGCGGTATCGCCCACGATTTCAACAATCTGCTGATGGGTATTCAGGGCCGCGCATCGCTCGTGTCGCTGGATCTGGATACTTCCCATCCCCATCTGGAGCATATCCGCGCCATCGAGGAATACGTCCGAAGTGCGGCCAATCTTACCAAGCAACTGCTTGGTTTTGCAAGGGGTGGCAAATACGAAGTCAAACCCGTTGATTTGAATGCATTGGTGCTTGGCAGCTCGGCCCTGTTCGGAAGGACCAAAAAGGAAATACGGATCCATACCAAATGCCAGCAATCGCAGGCCGTGGTGGAAGCGGACAGGGGGCAGATCGAGCAGGTGCTTTTGAATATGTATGTAAACGCCTGGCAGGCCATGCCCACCGATGGGGGAGACCTGTATTTGGAAACAAAGACGGTCATGCTGGATGCGGCTTACTGCAGACCCCATCGGACAAAGCCCGGGCGCTATATCAAGGTATCGATCACGGATACCGGCGCAGGCATGGATGAAGCCACCCGGCTGCAGATATTCGATCCGTTTTTCACGACCAAGGAAAAGAGCCGGGGCACCGGCCTCGGTCTGGCGTCGGCTTACGGCATCATCAAGAATCACGGCGGCATGATTACGGTTTACAGCGAAATCGGTCACGGAACCACCTTCAACATTTATCTGCCGGAATCAGTGAAAACTGCCCACCCGGATGTTTCCTTGGAAAAAGAACTCGTCAAGGGAGCGGCGACCGTGCTTCTGGTAGATGACGAAGAAATGATTTTGGATGTGGCCAGGGCCATTCTGGAGAGACTGGGTTACCGGGTTGTGGTTTGCAGGGAGGGAATCGAGGCTGTCAAAACGATTACGGACAGGGGAAATGAAATCGATCTGGTTATCCTGGACATGATCATGCCGGGAATGGACGGCGGAACAACGTTTGACCGCATCCGCGAGATCCGGCCGGAAATTCCGGTTCTGCTCTCCAGCGGGTATGCCCTCAACGGCCAGGCAAGTGAAATCCTGCGCAGGGGATGCAACGGGTTCATTCAAAAGCCCTACAATGTTTCGGATCTCTCCGATAAGGTCCGCAGCGTGCTGAATGTGCGGAAAAGCTGATTCGGCAATGACGCTTCTAACAGCGTTCGTATTGCCCTTGAACCGGCGCTTGTAAAAATCGGAGTGCTG
The DNA here is from genome assembly GCA_037442625.1 of Desulfobacteraceae bacterium. Lineage (GTDB taxonomy): Bacteria > Desulfobacterota > Desulfobacteria > Desulfobacterales > Desulfatirhabdiaceae > RAAP-1. The sequence goes on along the minus strand of JBBIPX010000010.1, from coordinate 31,215 downwards.
TTTAATATGAAGAAAGACATCAAATGGACATCCGTTCCGGAAGAAATTCCGTAAGCGGCGGGAAAGGAAATATATATGAACAATAACACCGTTGCATCCAAAGGCGTTTCGTTTGATTTGAAAGAACATGTCACCTATGCCATCGGTTCGGTTGTCAGCAAGACACTGCTTAAAAAAGACACCGGCAATATTACCCTGTTTTCATTCGATAAGGGGCAGGGGCTTTCCGAACACACCTCACCGTACGATGCTGTCGTGCATGTGCTGGACGGCGAAGCGGAAATAACCATCGGCGGGGTGATGCAGACGGTAAAAGCCGGTCAGATGCTGATCATGCCGGCCGATGTTTCCCATGCCCTGTATGCGCAGGTTCAGTTTAAAATGCTGCTTATCATGATCCGGGGAAACTGAAAAATGATCCGATATACCGGCATCAACCATCTGGCCATGGCAACCGGGGATATGGACGAAACAATCCGCTTCTGGCGGGATCTGCTGGGTATGCGCCTGGTTGCGGGTCTGGGAAGGCCGGGGTACCGGCATTATTTTTTTGAAATCACCGGCCATGACATGATAGCGTTTTTTGAATGGCCGGGTGTGGAAAAGGCGGCATTAAAGGATCACGGGGTGCCGGTCAAGGGCTCTTTTTCTTTTGACCATGTGTCCTTTGAGGTGGAAAGCGACGCGGATCTCTGGGAGCTGAAAGACAAGCTGGAGGCATCCGGTATCTGGGTATCCGAAGTCATTGATCACGGATTCATTCATTCCATTTATACTTTTGACCCGAACAACATCGCCATTGAATTCAGCGCGCCGGTCAAAGGGGTCGACGTCCGAAGCCGTCCGGTCAATAAAGACAGCCTGCCGACTGCGATCGCCCGCGAAGGCCCGGAGCCCCAACCCGGGCACTGGCCGCAGCCGGACCGGCCAACGCCTCCGGAAGACCGAATGGTTTATCCGGGCGAAGGCCGGTCTCTACTTGCGGAATAATCAAGAGGGAAAATCCGCCATGCGGCGGCAGCGGATTATTTTCCCTTGAAATGCGCCTTGCGTCTCTCCAAAAACGACATGACGCCTTCAATTGCATCGCTGCTTTCCATGATGGGCTTAAGATCCGGAATGAGCCTTGCAAATGCGGCATCCGTCCCCTCGACAGCAGCGATCCGCGCCGATTTAAGGGCGGCCATGACGCCCAGCGGCGCCCGTCCGGCGATGTCCGCTGCGATCTCCACGGCGCGATCCAGCACCTTCTCCGGCTCGGTCAGTTCCTGAACCAGGCCCAGCCTGAGGGCTTCGGCGCCGGACATTTCATCGCCGGTAAGCAGATATCTCATGGCATTGCCCCACCCGATCTCCTGGAAGAGCCGAATCGTGCCGCCGCCCACCGGATAGATGCCGCGCTTTACCTCCAGCAGGGCCATGCGTGAATCCGTTGATGCCACGCGGATATCCTGAGCCAGCAGCAGTTCAAAACCGATGGTATAGCATCTGCCTTGAATTGCCATCACAACCGGTTTTCCGCATCTTGCGGCGTTGTCAACGCCAAGGGGATGGAGGCTCCCCTTTTCGACCGTCCACTGGCCGCTTGCCAGCACCGGCGCCCACTTGTCGAGTTCCAGCCCGGATGTAAAATGCTTTCCGTGTGCAAAAAGAACGCCGCAGCGAAGCTCCGGGTTTTCGTCCAGTTCGCCGTAAGCGTGCGCAAGCTCATTGTACATCTCAAGATCAAAGGCATTTAGTTTTTCAGGGCGATTGAGCCCCATGAGGCGGACATGGCCGCGTGTTTCAACAGTAATCCTTGTATATTCCATTTGATGATCCTTATTTTAGCGGCAGAAACGAAAAAAATCCGGTATTCCTCCAAGCGCCGGAATACCGGGAACCCCATAAGGCAAATGCGGGAAAGCCGGCGGGAAGCATTTCAAGAATACGCTGCGGTCGGTTGTCAGGGCGCATCGGCAAGTTGCGACAGATAGGCGGTCGCAGCGGCTTTGGGGATTTTTGAAAGCCGCTGCATGAGATCAAAAGAGACCTGCCGGAGATGATAGACGGCTTTTAGTTCATTAATCATGCAGATCCACAGACGGGCAGTCATTTCCGCATCGGCAAGCGCCCTGTGGAAAATGCCGTCTGTTGCGATGTTCGCGTACCGGACAAGCGCCTGCAGATTGTGGCTGGGCGCATCCGGATAAATGCGGCGCGAGGTCAGCATCGTGCAGGCGAATTCCCTGGTCCGTCGCTTTCCGATGCGCTGGAGTTCGGCATCCAGGAACTTGCGGTCGAAACCGGCATTGTGGGCCACCAGATCATGTGCGGCCATGAAGTTGGAAAATTCATCCATGACTTCACTGATCGGCGGAGCCTTTTTCAGCATGGCGTTGGTGATGCCCGTATAATCCTGAATAAAAATACTGACGCGTTTTCCCGGGTTCATCAGGCGCTGAAAGCGATCCACGATCTCGTTGTTCCGGACTAGAACGGCACCGATCTCAATGGCCCGGTCCCCGTTGTCCGGGGAAAGACCGGTTGTCTCAAAGTCCAGAACCACGACGCTGTATTCACCCAAATTTCACTCCGCTCCCTGCAGATTTCAGGATTTGTCCAGTCCGAATTCAGAGTGCAGTGCACGTACCGCCAGCTCTGCATATTTTTCGGCAATGACGCAGGAAATCCGGATTTCAGAGGTGCTGATCATCAGGATGTTGATGTTTTCGGCGGCAAGCGCGGCGAACATGCGGGAAGCCACACCCGAATGGTTTTTCATGCCGACCCCGACAACCGACACCTTGGCGATATTGGTGTCGCCAAGGACGTCCTCCGCACCGATTTCCGCTGCAATCCGCCGGGCCAGTTCAATGGCCTGTTCAAAGTCGGCCGTGGGCACAGTAAAAGTCAGATCATTGAATTTTCCGGAGTGACGGTTCTGAATGATCATGTCCACATTGATGCCTGCCTGGGAAATGGGCGAGAATATCTTTGCCGCAACCCCCGGCTGATCCGGCACCTTGATCAGGGTAATACGGGCTTCTTTCTTGTTGACGGTAACGCTGGAAACCACCAGGCGCTCCATGCTTTGGTCTTCATTCACCACCATGGTTCCTTCCTCCTCTGAAAATGACGATCTGACATGAACCGGGACATTGTATTTTTTGGCGAACTCCACCGAGCGGATCTGGAGAACCTTGGCGCCGAGGCTGGCCATTTCCAGCATTTCCTCATAGGAGATCCGGTCGATTTTTTTAGCATCGCCGCAGATATTGGGATCCGTGGTGTATACGCCGTTGACATCGGTGTAGATTTCGCAGATATCGGCTTTGATGGCGGCTGCGATGGCAACGGCCGATGTGTCGGACCCGCCGCGGCCAAGGGTCGTGATGTTGCCGTCGGCATCGCATCCCTGAAAACCGGCCACAACCACGATGCAGCGGCCGGCCAGAAGCTCCTTGATGCGGCCCGCCCCGATATCCATGATTCGGGCGTTTCCGAACGTGCAGTCCGTGACCACTTCCGCCTGATGCCCGAGAAGCGACTGGGCCGGATACTGCATGGCATTCAGGGTCATGGCCAGAAGCGCCGCGGTTGTCTGCTCGCCGGTTGCCAGAAGCACATCCAGCTCGCGTTTTTCAGGATAATGGGTGATCTGCTGGGCAAGATCGATGAGGCTGTCGGTGATACCCGCCATGGCCGAGAGAATCACCACCACGTCATTTCCCCGGTCATATGTTTTTATCACCCGATTGGCGACATTTCGGATACGGTCGATATCCGCGACGGAGGTTCCGCCGTATTTTTGGACGATCAATGCCATAGATTCTCCTTTATACGATCTTCTATCCGGGTCAACAATCTCACATGCTTGTCCCCGGATGCTGTAAAAACAATGTTTCGCGCGTTATCCCCGACAATTTCAATCCGGAGGGTGAGCCCTTCAAAAAAAATGTCCGGGCCGAGCCGTTCCGCCCATTCGATGGCAACCACCGCGGAACGTGTATCCAGGATATCGTAAAGCCCGATATCATCAAAATCCGCGTCCGACAACCGGTACAGGTCAAGATGAAACAGGTGAAGTCTGCCGGGATATTCATTGACCAGGGTATAGGAAGGGCTGGTAACGAAATATTTTTCGGGAACTGCCAGCCCCCTTGCAAGCCCTTGAACCAGAGCGGTTTTTCCGCTTCCCAGATCCCCGATAAGGGCAATGACGGTGCCGGCTCCGGACACATCTTCGATGGTCTGGCCGATGGCCTGGCCGATCCGGCGGGTTTCTTCGGCGCTTGCGGAAGCGATGGAAAACGAAGCGATCATGCTTCGGCCTTCAGCCATCCGTCAACCCGCATCGATCTGATCTCCCGCTCGCATCCTCAGGTCGCAACTCCCGGATGACACCCGGCAGGGCAGCGGCCACCTCAGAGGCCAGAAAACCAAACGGTCCGCGAGTGCTGCAAAGCGCATCTGCTGCCTTTCCATGAAGGTAAACGCCGGTACGGGCGGCGGCATCGGGCGAAAGCCCCTGTGCCAGAAGCCCCGCGATGACGCCCGTCAGCACATCGCCCATACCGCCTGCCGCCATTCCCGGATTTGCGGTCAGGTTGATATACACGGTCCCGTCCGGATGCGCAATAACGGTTCTGGCGCCTTTTAAAACCAGGTGGACGCCGTGGGCCCGGGCGAATCGTCCGGCAGCGCCGATCCGGTCCGCTTGAATATCCGAAATGCTTAGCCCTGTCAACCGGGACATTTCACCGGGATGGGGGGTTAGAATCGCAGGCGCCTTCAAGCCCTTTAACACATCCAGATGGCCGCAGATGCAGTTTAAGCCGTCCGCATCCAGCACCGCCGGAAGGCTGAGGCCGTGAAGAATCTCAAAAACGAGTTCTTGCGTTTCGGGAAATGCGCCCATGCCGGGACCAACGGCCAGGCATTTTTTCCCCTGAAGCTGCTTTCGGATCCCATCGCACAGCGATACATCCCAGATACCTTCCTTTCGGCCGTTCATCGGAGCGGACATGATTTCCGGGATCCGGGACTGGATAATGGCATTCAGGCTTTCGGGGATTGCCAGGGTTACCAGACCTGCGCCGGATCTCAAGGCTCCCAGTCCGCACATGACGGCGGCGCCGGCCTTTCCGGTGGATCCCCCGACCACCAGTACGTGTCCGGCCGTGCCCTTGTGACTGGTCGGAGGTCTGTGGGAAAACGCGCGCTCAATGGTTTCCGGCGTCAGGATGTGATGAACGGGCTTAACGCCCTGGACAATATGCGTCGGTATGCCGATATCGATGGTTTCCAGGCGTCCGGTGAACGCCGCGCCCGGAAACAGGATATGACCGATTTTGGGAAAGCCGAAGGTGACGGTGGTATGAGCCTGAATGCAGGCCCCGCAAATCATCCCCGTGTCCGCATTCAAGCCGGAAGGGATGTCAACGGCGATGACAGGCCGATTCCGGCTGTTCACACTTTCAATGACCGCCCTGAAAAGCCCTTTCACCGCTGCATTGAGCCCGGTTCCAAGCAGTGCATCCACCCAGATCTGTTGATGGTTCATCGCCGTTTGGTGTCGTGTCAGGGATTCAGAGTCGGAAATCTCGATAACCGGCACTTTCAGCACGTCCAGAAGCTTCAGATTGGCCGCCGCATCGCCTTTAACGGCAGTGCGATCGGAAATGAGATACACGGTCACGAACGCGCCCATGCCGGACAGATAGCGGGCGATGACAAAGCCGTCTCCGCCGTTGTTTCCCCTGCCGGTGATGATACCGATGCGCTTGTTGCCGATGTCAGGAAATGATTTTACCATAACATCGATAACGCCCCTGCCGGCGTTTTCCATCAGCACCCGGCCTGGAAGGCCGAAGGATTCGATGGTTTCCCGGTCCATCTGCTGCATTTCAGAAGCGGTTACAATCTGCATCTGCGTAATCGTCCCTTAATTATTGCCATAAGAAATGAATGCCGGATCTCGGAACAGTGCTCCGGACTTTTTCCAACAGGTTTCCGGATTTTGTTTCCATGAGTTGTGATTTGGTTTCATCCTGCTCGTGGTCGAATCCGACCAGATGCAGGATGCCGTGAATCAGAAGCTCAATGAGGCGCTGACGAAAGGAGATCCCGGCAAGATCGGCTTCTTTTTCAGCCGTGTCCGCCGATATCACCACATCTCCCAGCAAAAACGGAGAACCCGCTAAGAACTCGCCTTCATGCATGGCAAAGGAAATGACATTGGTCGGCCCAGTATGCTGCAGGTATTCCCGGTTGATGATTTCAATCTGGGGGTCATCGACAATCAAAAGCGACAATTCATGGTCAGGATAGCCCAAGTCGTTTAAGATGACCTGTGCCGTCTGTTCGAGGATTTTTCGCGGGGTCTTTTTCCGGTTTTGCCGGTTGCTTATCAGAATGCCCATCTTTAGCCTTTCCGCCAACCAGTACCAGTGCTTCGGTATATTCAATCCGGTGATGGTGAATGCCGTTTAAAATCTTGTTGAAGGTTTTGGCGATGCTGTTCAGATCCTTTAAGGTCAGCTCGCAATTGTTGAGCTGTCCGTCTGAAAACACCTTGTTGATCAGGTTCTGAACCAGCCCCTGTATCCTGGCGGGCGTCGGATTGTCGAGGGTTCGGGATGCCGCCTCCACCACGTCTGCAAGCATCAACAGGCCTGCTTCACGCGTTTGCGGCTTGGGCCCGGGATACCGGTAATCGTCCGCGTTGACTTCCTTGTCGCCCTTGAGCTGTTTGGCTTTTTCATAGAAATAGCCCATCAGGCTGGTGCCGTGAGACTGCTGAATGGTATCCACGATTGTCTGCCCCAGCTTATGCTCTCTTGCGATGTCCACCCCGTCCTTGACGTGGGCGATCAGAATCCTGCGGGACATGGAAGGCGCCAGCTTGTCATGCTTGTTCTTGCCGTTTGTTTGGTTTTCAATGAAATACAGGGGCTTTTTGACTTTTCCGATGTCATGGTAATAGCCGCATACCTTGGCCATCAAGGGGTTGGCGCCGATTTCCGATGCGGCCGCTTCCACCATGGACCCCACGATCACCGAATGATGATAGGTGCCGGGCGCTTCGATCATCAGTTTCCGCAGAATGGGGCAGTCCAGGTTGGAAAGCTCCAGCAGTTTGATGTCGGTCGTGTACTCAAAAATGATTTCAACCAGCGGGGCAAGGCCCGCGGCGACGATGCCGGAGCCGATTCCGCCTAGAAATGCAAATGCCAAATTCCACAGCAGCTCGCTCACATAAAAATCCGCGCTGAGAAAGGTCATTGCCGAAGCCAGGGCGATATTGAGCAGTCCGATGCGTATGCCGGCCTTGATAAATACTTTTCGCTCCCGGCAGTGCTGCATGCAGTATGCGGCGGTCAGGCTGCTCAGGAGAAAATAAACGAAAATATCGAATCGGTTTTGAAAAATAAACGCCGTGGCCACGGAAAGGATCAGGGCAAATGCCGCAGCCACATTCAGTCCCATGAACAGGCAGACCGTCATGGCGCCGGACGCCATCGGAACACCCAGCAGCATGGCGGACAGGGAAATGCCGGATGATGTTTTCTGGGCCAGGGTCTCGGACAGGGTGACCGATACCCGCGCAACCAGAAAAAATACGATCAGCATGCAGGACAGAAACAGCAGGTTGGTGTTGATGGTCCGGTTGACAGATCGCTTGTGATATTGAAGGAGGATAAAGATGATGATCAGCAGGCAGACCATCATCATGGCGGCGCCGACGCCGACGGACAGCTTCAGATGCTGTTTTTCCTGCGCCTGAAAGGCATTGATCTTCAAAAGATGCTCCGGATTCACCCGTTCGCCTTCCCGCAGCAGCATTTCTCCGGCCTTGATCTTATACAAAACCGGTTTGATGCTGTCGGAAGCCTTCTTTTTCCGCTCTTCGGTTTCCTTGCGGTTGAAGGTGATATTGGGTTGAATCATTTGCTGAACAAAGTCCACAACCAGGTTTCTGAGATTGTAATTGAAGTCATTCAGAAGCGGAGCGCCGATCACCCGGACCATGGTCTTGGCCTGGTCCAGCCCGTAAAAAGATTTCAGGCGGATGATGATGGTTTCGGAAAGGCTTGAAATGTCCCTGAGGATAATCCCCTTGTCCATTTCTTTAAGAAGAATATCTTTATTGGATACGACCCCGTTTTCAAGAACAGTCGATAAAATGCGGACAATCAGATCTGCGGTCTGTTTCGAAAATTCATCTTTTTCAAGGATGGCATAGGCGCCGTCGCTGACTGAAAAGCCTATGATTTCTTCAAATTTGGGTTTTTGTTCCAAGATGCGGTCGTGGAGATTGGGTTTGCGGCGGGACAGGACAGGCGATTCCGTGCCGGCGGGAGCGGTAACGGTATCCGCGGATTTTTCTGCTTCAATAACACGCCGGACCAGTTCAAAAGCCTGCCCGACGCCCTGGGACAAGGCCGGCGAAAGGGAAGAGTCAAGATCATAAACCGACAGAATCTCATCTACGGCTTTACGGCGGTTGATTTCCGTGGCATCGGGATCTTCAATCAGAAAATCCTTGGGGGATTTGACATCCCTTTCCACCACATCCCCCAGGCTGTAGGAAAGCGGGTTATGAATCAGGTTGGGGTAAAGCAGCGTTAGAAAGACAAGCGTAATGCCGGAAAGCAGAATCCATCGCAGATGCGGACTGGTGTGAATAAAGGCGGCGATCGAACCCTTGATATTTCCCATGATTATTTGGACCTGCTGATTTCAAGATCTTCATAAGCCTTGATGATGTCCTGAACCAGACGGTGTCGGACCACATCTTCCTTGGAAAAAAAGACAAATTGAATGCCGGAAATACCCTGAAGGATTTTCTTGGCTTCGATCAGGCCGGATGGCTTTTGGGAAGGCAGATCAATCTGGGTGATATCGCCGGTGATGACGGCCTTGGCGTTGAAACCGATCCGGGTGAGAAACATTTTCATCTGCTCCGAAGTGGTGTTCTGGGCTTCATCCAGAATGATGAAGGCGTCGTTTAACGTACGGCCTCTCATGAATGCGATGGGCGCCACCTCGATGGCCCCCTGCTGAATCAGGCTGGCTGCTTTTTCAAAGCGCATCATGTCGTGAAGGGCGTCGTAGAGAGGCCGGAGATAAGGATCGACCTTATCCGACAAATCCCCTGGCAAAAATCCCAGGGCTTCGCCGGCCTCGACAGCCGGCCGGGTAAGGATGATGCGCCGGACCGATCCCTTGGAAAGTTCGGACACCGCCATGGCCATGGCCAGATAGGTTTTACCGGTTCCTGCCGGGCCGATGCCGAAAACGATGTCATGGGTTCTCATGGCGTCAATATAATCTTTCTGGGATCGGCTTTTGGGGGAGATGGGGGTTTTCTTGGAGGTCATAAAGACCGTGTCCAGAAAGAGATCTTTCAGTTTGGCGCCGTCATCGGCGCTGAGTACCCGGATGGCGTAGTCGATATCCGTGGGATAAATCGAATAACCGCTTTTCAGCAGATCATAGAGCTGATTGAGAATATTTCTGGCAAGTTCTTCAGCATAGGATTCTCCGCGAATCATGACCGTATTGCCCCGGGTCTGGATAGCCACATCCAGAGACTGTGCAATTTTATTCAGATGGCCGTTATGTTCCCCGAAAAGCTGTCTGGCCAGATGTATGTCCGGCAAAGTCAGGTGCGCTGCGGGGTTATTGGTTTCTTTCGCCATATCATATATCAGCCAATTGTCGTGAAATCTTCTCTACTTGGGCCATTCATAAAAAACTTTTATATCATATCACTTTTATCAAATGCAAATACCAAATAAAAGGGTTGCGCTCCATCCGCATACAGGATAAACCAGCACCCTATGACTTCCACACCCGATCAACGTATCGTTTCCGTTAATGCCGCTC